>PMYF01000276.1 GCA_003171295.1 Acidobacteriota bacterium
CTCACCGTCTTGCCGTCCACTTGCGCGATCACGTCACCGGCCTTTAGGCCGGCTTTCTCTGCCGCGCTGCCCACCGTCACCTCGCGCACGAACACCCCTTTCCCCTGCTTGACACCGAAGTATTGCGCGAGCTGCGAGGTGAGGTCGTCCCCGGAAATCCCCAGGCTGGCATGCCCCGGACCGAATGAGAAATTGAACTCCGGAATGTTCACGGACGGAACCGCCATTTCCGGCATGGGGAATTTGAATTCCTTGTGCGCGGGAGCTTCCAGTTTCGCGCTCAGGGTACGGGCCTGACCGCCGCGCATGACCTTAATGGCCACCGTGCGCCCGGGCGGCGTCTCGCGAACCAGGCGGTGCAACTCAGCGCTACTGCGCACGCGCGCCCCGTCAAATTCCACGATAACATCGTCCTTCTCAAGACCAGCCTGGGCTGCGGGACTCTCTTTTTCAACCCGGATTATGATGGCGCCGGCCACGGCGGCCAACTTCAACTCCTGAGCCTTTTGCGGAGTTACTTCGCCGAGCATAACGCCCAGGTGCGCAGAGCCATCGTTCAGCAGGAAGATTTCCGGCGCCTCCGGTGCATCCGGCGGGTCGGGCGGTTCCGCCATTTCCTGGCTGCGAAAAACTCCTGCGCCAGCCACAAGCAGGGCGATCGAAAGCGCCGATCCGGCGAGAATCTTATTTTTCATGGTTGTCCTCCGCATTCGGGTCATTCTCCGGAGCATGCCAGATTTCCCTCGACTACCATCTCGCCTGGCAGCCTGACAGCTTGCTGTTCCTTAACATGCTGCGGCCATCGACGGGCGCCACAGCGCGAGTTTTCACAAATCATCGTCCCGCTGGCTCACCCGGATGTTTCCGCGCACGGTCCGAAGTTCCACCCGTACGCCGCCCTGGCCCAGGCGCGCCCGGCGCGTGGAGTCACCGGGCACGGAACTAGCTTGCCAGGTGTAGGCGCCCAGGACTTTTCCCGCCAGGGTGGAGAGTTCCAGGTCAGCGTTCGCCTGGGCGGGCAGCAGCAGATCCAGGTTGCCGTTAAGGGTTTCGAGCCTTACCGGCAACTGCGGAGCCGGCAGGGAGCGAAGAGAAACCCGAATATTGCCCGTCAGGGCGCGCGCCACGACCGAGCCCGCCACGTTGACCTCTTCAATATCACCATGCAGGCTGCGGGCCTGGACCACACCTTCCACGTCGCGTACCACGATGCCGCCTTCAAGCGTGCTGAGCTGTTCCAGCCGCACCTGGCGAGGCACCCGCAAGTGGTAGTCCACCCGTACGGGTCCATCCAGGTTCCCGGGATAAAGCGTATGGAAGGCCACGCTGGTGCTGCGCGCCTCCACGGCTACCTGCACATCGTCAAGGCGATCGGTGGGACGCGGACTGCGCATCACGACGGAGGCTTCTACTTCGGCGCGGTCCCAGCCTTCCACCCGGATGCTGCCGTGCACGTTCTCGACCGTGACTTGGCCGCCGGGTGGAAGCGAAAATCGTTTCTCCCAGACCCGCTCCATGCCGTAGGAGGCTCCGAGCGCACTGGCCATGCCGAAGAACGCAGCCAGAAGCATGACAAGCTTCAGACCAGGGGGAACCCCTCCGTGGTTAGTGGCCATCATGGTCCCGATCCTCATCCCGTTGGCGTTGCTTTTGTTCCTCTTCATGCTCGTGGCGGCGACGGTCCTTTTCCGCACGGCGTTCCTCCCAAGCCTTCCAGGTGCTCGCTTCGCGCTGTTCGAGGGCTTGCCGCGCCTGCTCGTCAAGCTTGCGGATTTCGATATTGCCCGCCACAGTCCGAATTTTCAGAACCTCTCCGCCGCCATTCAAGGCTCCACGCCCGCGCAGAGTGGTGGGAACAACCTCTTCCTCGCCGCCCTGAATGGTCAGAGAAAAGTCGGAGATGATCCTGTGGCCAGCCGCAGCGTCGATGGCCGCATCGATCGTGAGGGGCAGACTGGTAGGCAAGTAGACGAAGACATCTCCCTTGGCGGATTCAAGCTGGGAAGAGCCGAAGGTTTTGGGAGTGGAACTGAATTGCGCCAGGATTCGCCCCGCCGCGGTGGAAGCCTTGACGTGGCTTTCCACTTGCAGCAGGTCGATGCTGCCGCCCNNCCCGCCGTATCCACCACGACGCGCCCACGTGCTCCCTGCAAGCGGATACTGCCCCCCGCGGTCTCGGCACGGACACTGCCGCCCGCTGGACCAATCTGGATCTGGCCGCCGGCGGTTTGGGCGATCACCGGCCCCGTCGCGCCGCCAATCACCACATCGCCGCCCGCCGTCTCCGCGCGCAGTGTGCCGGCGACCTGGCCCGAGACGATCTCCCCTCCACTGGTTTCCAGGTTGGCGTCACCCGCTACGTCATCGATGCGGATCGAGCCTCCTGCCGTGCGCGCGTCCACCCGGCTGCCCATCTTTCCCAGGGTGATGCTGCCGCCGGCAGTCTCAATGCGCACCGGACCCGCCAAATCCGCAGCGTGCACATCGCCGCCCGCTGTAGTGAGCCGGGCTTCCCCCGTGAGGGGAGCCTCGACCGTGATATCGCCACGCTGCGTTTCCACGTCCAGGTTGAAACGGGATGGTACGCTGAGATGGAATCGAATGCCGAAGTTGGCGCCGTGCCGCACGCCTCCCCGCGTTTGGCTGTTGAGGTAGACGCCGCCGGTATCCAGGGGGCGTGCACTCAATTGGACCCGATTGAACAAGCGGCGTGCCGCGGCCTCGTCGGACGTGTTAGCGCGCAAGGTGACAACACACTTCACTTTGTCGCCAGGTTCGGGGCGGATGTCCACCGCANNGTGCTCGGGCGTGCCGCGCTTGATTGCAATCACGTCCGCTGCCTCCAGCGGCAACGCGACAAGAAACGCCAGAAGCGCAAAACTCCTTATCCTCTTCTTCCTCATGGTTCGTTCCGGACCTTTACTTTCCCAGTTTCATCATGGCGTTGGCGCACTTCAAGCGGACGTAAGGATTCTGGTCCGTGGTGGCCAACTGTCCGAGGGCCTGCTGAATGGAAGCGTCCTGGCCCCCTTTCTCTCCTTCATCGATCAGGGCGTCCACCGCCGCCACGCGCACCCCAGGGTTGGTGTCGTGCTGGAGCGTGTCGAGCAGGGCGCGAGACCCCTCGCTGCTTTCCAGGCCGCGCACGGCCTCCAGCGCCTCCAGGCGCACACCGGGGTTGGGATCGTGCCGCAGGGCGTAGAGCAGCGCTGGGCGGATGTTGGGGTCGTTGGCATGCGAGCGCAGAGCGTCCAGGGTGTCGCGACGAATACCGGGGTTGTCATAACTCTTCACGGCATAGACCAGCACCTGCTGAATCTTCGGGTCGTCGAGCGAACCCTCCAGGGTCACGCGCCGCTCCGCATCCAGGGTGATACGCACGCCGCCGGTCTTGGGATCAGGAGCGACCCTGCTGATGTCGCTGATCCGGATGTTCTCCATATCGGGGTTAACCAAGCCGGCGCGTTCAACGGCCGCCGGGCCCGCGAGCAGCCGCCCCGCGTGCGGTCGCAGCGCCCAGCCCGCGCCAAACCCGCAGAGCACCAGCGTCAGGCCCAGGGCAAGGCTGGAAGCCGGCTGCAGGCGAAGAACCGGAGGCCAATTGCGAAACGGGGCGCGCCAGCCGTGCTGTTCGCGGTCCAGCGCCTCCTCGAGCGCCTGGCGTGATTCCGCCAGCAGAGACGCGGTTGGTTCCCGGCGCGGCCCCGCAGCCAACACTCGGTGGAGCTGCTCGGTCTCTGCGCGCAACGCCCGGCACCTCGCGCACGCCTCAAGGTGCGCTTCGCACGCCGCCCGCTCCGGCGCGGATAGCTCCTCATACAGCAGCAGCGGCAGGTTCTCTTCCAGCTCCAGGCAATTCATAGGCACTTCCCTCACGGTATTACTCCTAACAGTCTGCTGAAAAATATGTAGCGGCGACTTTACGTCGCCATCGCCGGATTGATTCCATTGCCGTGCTGGCGATATAAAATCGCCGCTACACCGTCCGCCAGGGGTTTTTCAGCAACCTCCTAAACCAAGTCCCCCAGCTCCGTGCGCAGTTTCTGCGTGGCGCGGAACAGGCAGTTCTTCACGGTCTGCTCGCTGGTCTTGCACATCTCGCCAATCACCCGCAATTTCAAACCCTGGTAATGCTTCAACTCGAAGACCAAGCGCTCGCGCGGGTTTAGCCGGCCGAGCGCCTGCTGGATGCGCCGGGCTATCTCCTTCGAATGCGTAGCGCGCTCCGGGTCGAACGTGGGCCGGTCGTCGGGAATGCTCTGGAAATACTCAGGCTGGCCGTCCTCGGCTGCCGGGGCTGCGACTTCCTTACGCGTGGTCTGCCGGCGCAGGTGGTCAAGACAGACATTCATCACCACGCGGTAGAGCCAAGTGGAAAAGCGGGCCTCCGACCGGAATTGGCGTAGCGAGCGGTACACTTTCAGGAACACCTCCTGATACAAATCACGAGCCTCTTCGGGCGAACCGACCACCTGCAGAGCCAAGCGCAAAACGTTCTGGTCGTAAAGCCGGACCAGCGCATCGAAGGCGGAACGGTCACCTTCCTGCGCACGGCGAATCAGTGCGAGCTCAGCGTCCTCGCTCATCCGCGAAGGTTGTGCAGAAGCTTTGCCGGCTAGCTCCAAGCAGGCGCCATCCATCACAAGTTTGGTTCGAACCTCATCATTGGGCTTAGACGCCCCCAGGACCAAAAGGTAAGCGCCAAAATGTGTGAATGCAAGCAGGTAGGCAACCGCGGTCTGCGTTTTTTTGAGCGCGGCCCCGCTCCCAGAGGGAAGACGCGGGGTGAAACGGGGCTTACGGTCAGGAACGTGGAGTAGCGGAACGCCGCAAATGAGTTCTGACGTACTGCTGAAAAGCCGCTTCCAGTTCGTGAGTGACTCTACCCGGGGCCAGGTAGTTCCAATTCGGACTGATGGTTCCCACGGCAGCGACCTCGCGAGTTGTCGAACTGATGAAGGCCTCTGACGCCGAGCCCAAATCGTCGGGAGTAAGTTCCTGCTCGAGGAGCTTGTAGCCCGCGGCCGGGATGACCTCCCTGAGCACCTCGCGGGTAATTCCCGGCAAGCAACCCGCTGCGAGGGGCGGCGTCAGAACCTGGTCGTCGCGCACGAGGAAGAAATTGGCAGATGTGCATTCTGCCAGGCGCCCCTGCTCGTTCAAGAGCAGCGCATCGTCGAATCCTTCGGCGTGAACTCCGTCGAGGGTTCCGGCGTTCTGCACCCAGGAGAGCATCTTCGCCCCTGCCAAACTGCCGCCTGAAAAGATCGCGTTGGGGACAAGCTTGAGCCTGTGCGCGGCCGGCCAAGCTACGAGTTCGCGCGTAAAGATCAACAGGTCCGTGGCGGGGAGCCCCGGAGCGTCGGCCCAAAACCCCCCGTGATTCTTGATGAACGAAACGCGGGCCGTGGCCTCCGGCCGGCGGTTGGCGGCCGCCAGATTCACAATTGCTTCCCAAACGGCGTCCTGTTGGTAATCAAGGCTGATCCGCAGGCGGTCTGCGTCTCGCGCCATCCGCGCCCAGTGCCGGTCAAAGGCAAAAGGAAACCCTTCGTAGATTCGCAGGGTGGTGAAGACTCCCCAACCCATCAGCAAGCCCATCTGGCCAGGCGACAGGTGCGCTTCGGAGAGAGGAACCGGACGATCATTATGGTAAATGAGTGAATCCATATGAATAGGTAGGTGTCGAATTTTTGGAGAGGATAGGTCCTGCCTGCCGGGGCGGCAGCGCTCCCAAGGCGTCGAACAGGGGTTGAGCCTTTAGCATCACTTCCTTGTACTCCGAGAGGGGGTCCGAATCGTAAACGATCCCCCCACCCACATGGAACGAGGCTCTTCCTTTCTCAATCGCCATCGTTCGGATCGAGACGCTGAAGTCCATTTTACAGCCGTCTGAGCCTGGAACACCGCGAATTATTCCCATCGCGCCCATGGAAACGCCACGCGGCGCGCGCTCGATCTCCGCGAGGATCTGCATGGCGCGAATTTTAGGCGCCCCGGTGATGGATCCGCAAGGGAAAAGCGGCCGGAGGATTTCGAGAAGGCCTGCCTCGGGACGCAGCGTTCCCTCGACGTGCGAGACCAAATGAACGAGCTGGGGAAGGACCTCGGTGTCCCACAGTCGTGCCTGGATGGTCTCATAACGGCAAATGCGGCCGAGGTCGTTTCGCAAGAGGTCGACGATCATGACATTTTCGGCCCGATCTTTGCGGCTGGAGAGAAGCTGAGCCTTGGATCGTCCCAGATCGTGTGGATCGCGTGCGATGGTACCCTTGATGGGACTGGTAAGGATACGATTTCCGGAAACACGGAAAAACCGCTTGGGCGAATTGCTGAGGAGGGTGCGTCCGGGGGTCTTGATAAAGGCGCGGAAAGGAGCGCCACTGGTCCTGAGGCGGTCGTAGATTGATTCCGGAGGCTCGTTTCCCAGGTCGGCGGAGAATTGAATAGTCAGGTTCGCCTGGTAGATATCTCCTGCCGCGATGTACTCGCGAATGCAATCCACAGCTTTGCGGTACGTTTCGAAATCAAAACTGGAACGAATGGGATTGGCGCCCCCGGAGCTTGGCTTGATGGCTGCCTCCGGGGCGAGGCGCACGATACGCGGGTAATAGGCGAAGTAGACTTCCGGCAGGCAAGCATTCGCGGCAAGCGGCAAGGACTCAAAGTGCCTGGCAAGCTCATAGGACAAATACCCAACCGCTGCGCCGTCCGGATATGCCTTGACATGCCAACCGAGCCATCCCGGAAGCTCCTGCAGGGCATCACAGGAGCCTTCCAGGACGCTTGCCGGGTCCGTAGCAGCCCAGGTTTGGTCACTAGCCTCGCCCAGCCAGCGGCCTTCCAGCACCACAGGTCGCGCCTCGGCTGGCGCGCTTAGGACTTCATGAAGGATGTCGCTTGGCATTTCTGGTTCGTCCCGGCGGACCACCGCCCGGAACCTGCCTCCCAAGCTGCTGGATTGGGTTGTCCCGAACACGATGCGGAGTGCGGGCCACCAAAGGGGGCTGCTGCCTGCCCGCAGTTTACCAAG
>PMYF01000041.1 GCA_003171295.1 Acidobacteriota bacterium
TTGCTCTGCGCCGTCAACCCTGCAACGGCCTTTCCGAGCGATAACGCCTCATCGTGCTTGAATCCCAACCGCTCTGCCACCACCGAAGCCCACAGAGTCAACACCGGCGCTCGATTGATGAGAATCTTGTTTGCAGCTGTGACCATATCCTGAGATTAATCTGCTCCGGTTCATAGTCCGGCGCCACAAGGAAACGACGTAGAACAATCGATGCGTCACCGATCGGCGCGGATCCGATTTCCCGACGTACACTTCTACATTGGATTCGGCATCTTTCTTCTTGTCTAAATCCCAATCAAAGGCAAATCCTCGCTTCACCGTGAAACACCAAATTCCAGTCAATTCCTCCGCCGCTGTGTCGCGTCGGAAGCGCCGGACGACCCTGTTTGACCTCAACTGCGCCTTAGGCACGGTTCACACCTGCCTTGGGCTGGGCATGCTGATGTTTGTGAATCAACTTTGCGGCGCAGATGCTCCAGTGACCGCTGCCACCGTGGTGCTCACAGAGCGAATTTACCGGGGGAGCGAAGAGATTTTTCCCAATCCTGAACGCGGCTTCTACTGGCCCGTCAAGACGGGCCACATAAAGACTCTGGATGGTCTGCGGCAGCAAGGCATCAGTCTGTTGTTCGTGGAAACGGATTTGGGTGAATTCAAAGATCGTGAACTATCGTCGGAAAAGCTAACGGAGATCCGGGAGGCCCTGGGGGCAGCGCGGCGTGCCGGGTTAAAGGTGATCTTTCGAGCCGCATACGGATATACCGGCAGAGACTATCGTGCCGACCCAAAAGATATGGACCGAATTCTCGACCACGTCCGGCAAATGGGCGCGGTGTTGACTGAAAATGCCGATGTCCTCTGCGGCGTGCAGGCCGGCATGCTCGGGCCGTGGGGCGAGTGGCATGGCTCAAACTGGGGTGATCCGCCATCACTGGAAGCTAGACGGAAAGTATTGTTCGCATGGTTGGAGGCCCTGCCGGCGCCTATCACAGTGGACATCCGATGCCCCATGTTCATCCGTGACATCTATGCTGACGAACTCGGTGGAAGCACGCTCTCAGACCAGACGGCATACTCTGGTTCGAGGCTCTCACGCACGGGTTTCCACGACGATTCGTTTCTCGCGCTCCCCACCGACAGCGGCACTTTTGTCGAATCGGAATGGGATCGCCAGCGCGAGTTGAAATGGTGTAGTCAGCATGGCCGTTTCACACCTTCCGGCGGTGAGACCGTCCCGACATCGGCGCGCACGCCGATCAGCCAGGTGGTGAGCGAGATGGAGCTGTTCCATACCTCCTATCTCAACATTGCCTATCATGCCGGCACGCTCGAGATTTGGCGGCAGGCGCAATATCAGGGCGAAAATGGTTTTCAACAGATTGCGCGACGGCTTGGTTACCGTTTCGTCGCGCAACGGTTGCGCTACCCGGCAAAGGCAAAATCGGGCGAGACCTGCCCTATTGAATTGACCTTGTCCAACGTCGGGTTTGCCTCGCCACATCTACCCCACGAAGTTGCTCTCGCGCTGGCGCCGGGTGATGGCAAGCCGACGCGGCGATTTATTCTCAAGAATGCTGACCCGCGCCGGTGGGGCCCCGAAGCAGGGAAAGTGACTTTGCTTGAGGAAATCTCGGTGCCTTCCGATTTGCAGCCTGGCAAATGGCAATTGATGATCCAGATCGCCGATCCTTCACCGAGCCTCCACGACGATGGCCGTTATGCCATCCGCTTGGCTAATGAGAACATCGCCTTCATCGAGCAAACGGGTTGGAATATCCTTGCCGATGACATCGTGATCAATTGAATCCCCAACTGTTCGAACACCTGGACGGCAAAGCAGAACTGCGTAGGAGCTCATAGCAGGACCGGGCCGAAGCAAGGAAGTGGATGTCACTGTTTTACCATAAGGCGGCGGTCGGCAACGGATCGGTTACTTCGTTGCCGCCTTCACGAAAGCTGCAAAAGCGGGCTTGCGGCGGCCGTTTGTGGGAATCAAGCCCATCGAGTCCTCACCGCCGCAGACCGATTTATCCATGTCGCGCAGCAGGAGCCAGTAAATGGCCTTAACCTGCGGGATCTTCGCCATTTCGCCGTGGATGCCCGTCAGGTGTTCGGCTTGAGTCTGTTCGGTGACGCCGTTGCCGGTCCCCAGACCGGTTTCCGTAATCCACAGTGGCTTCTGGCCGTCACCATTCTTCTCCATGACAAGAACCGTGTCCCGAACGAGTTTGGCCTCGTACGCCGGACGTTGCTCTTTGGTCGCCAAGACATACGGGTGAATGTTCACCACATCGAAATACGGTTTGCCCCCGGCGTCGTAAATCTTTTGCAGGAAATTCTCCACTTTGATCGGTGCCCAGGGGTTTGGAATGATGCCATTCATCTGCAGGCCGCCCAGCACCACCTTCGCTTTCGGGTCAATGGTCCGGATCGTATCATGGGCCGCTTTCAGAATAACCACGTATTCTTCTGCATTCGGCATGGGCTTGTAAAAATCCTCTCCGTTCTCCTCGTTCCAGATTTCCCAGTAACGAATCTCCTTGTGGTAACGCATCACGACTTGGCGCACGTATTTCTGCCAGTCTTCTACCCGCTTGGCTCGGAAGGTGTCCGGAAAGCCTTTGACCTCCGCCGGGTTAACTCCACTGGCCCAAGACGGCACGCTCATCAGAACCGGCAGCAGTTCAATATCGGAGTTGCGCAGAGCATGGACGACTCGGTCAACTTTTGTGAAATCCCATTTCCCGTGCTCAGGTTCGACGATAGTCCAGCGGATAGGCAGACGCACAGCCTGAACCCCGGCGTCTTTCATCGCGTTGATCAAGCTGGGGATCTGTTCATCCTTTGTCCAAACGAAGTCTTGGTTGACGCCAAACTTGGGCATGGATTCGGCTCCCAACCCAGCCGCACAAATCAGCAAGGCCGCAATCAACAATCTCGGGCACATTCTGGCTGCGAGTATAGGGATTTCATTGCGGCGCGTCTATTCTGGCGTAAGTGAAGGCGCTGGATGGCGGGTAAGCCTATTTGCACCCGCCTCAACTATTTTATGGGTTACCCCGTAGAAGTCCAACCCTCCCCTTCACAATTCCGCGCATGAACAGAAAACAACGATTCATGAAGCCGGTTGAAATCCTGGCACCCAACGATCAATTCGTTCCTGGCGTCGCTCAATCTGTGAAGGTGAAAACCCTCCCCATCCAAGATTCACTCAAGA
>PMYF01000379.1:0-7536 GCA_003171295.1 Acidobacteriota bacterium
CCAGCGCCTGATTGACCGGGTTGTCTTCCGCCAGCAGGATGTGCAGCTTGTGTTGCGTTTCCCGCAGGGAATATCGCGTGACGAGGGGCTGCCTGGACGGCCCCGAGGTTGTCCGGAACGCCAACAGAATCGCGTCCAACAGTTCTGACTGTTTCACCGGCTTCATCAGGTACGTGGCAATGCCCAGTCGGCGACAACAGTCTGCGTCTCTGGGTCGCCAGCCAGAAGTCAACACCAGAATGACCGTTCCGGCAAGATCCAGGTCCTGCCTGATCCGTTCGGCCACGGCGACTGCCCCTGCTGATTCATCCGCCCGGGGCGCGAAGGCAGGCCTCCCGGCTTGCTCAAGCCGTTTCAAGGAGAGCAGCGCCCTGCCCTTCATGGTAGACGGCAGCGTGCGCGTGGGGCTGGCCCCCAGTCCTGCCGCCAAGAGCAATGGCAGAAGGCCGGGGCGGGCAACATTGACCCGTCGCCAGGCGATCCGGAAAAGTCGGTGCGTGTTCACAGCACCTTCTCAGTAATACTCTGTAGGCGATCGAGTTCAGGCTGGACGTACTGCGCATAGCATTCTGGACATATCCCATGGCTGAACTGGGCTTCGGAACGCTCGCTGATATACCCTTCTACCTGTTGCCAGTAGTTCCGATCGTTGCGGATCTTCTTGCAGTAAGAACAAATCGGCAGCAAGCCTTGCAATTGTTTGACGCGCGAGAGGGCTTCTTCCAGTTGCCGGACGCGGTGCGCCAGGGCGCTCTGCAATTCCAGGACGCGGATGCCCACCTGGACGCGCGCGCGCAATTCGTCGCGATCAAAAGGCTTGGTAATGTAATCGTCGGCTCCTGCCTCGAGGCCGTGTATCTTGTCTTCCTGGCCGCTCCGCGCGCTCAGAAGAATAATATAAACAGGCTGGGTCTGCGGCCTCAGGCGGATCTGGCGGCAAATTTCAATCCCATCCATGCCCGGCATGAGCCAATCCAGAATCGCCAACTGCGGCGCCTCTCCACCTTGCAGGATCTCCCACGCCCGTGTCCCGTTTTCAACTCCCTTAACCTCGTAGCCCCACTTGCGCAGGTTGGCTTCGAGAATGTGGCGGGAGATGCTTTGGTCTTCCGCGACTAAGATCTTCATCAAGGAGATCCTTTCCAACCGGATGGGGCGCACGAACCGAAAGCCGGCCTGCTGGCCCTCGTTTTATGCCACACCGGATCCACCTGTTCCTGCCTTGCGCAGCACGCTGGAAAGTCCTTCCAGCGTGTAGGGCTTCCCAATGAATTCCGCCTCCCGCGCGTCAGGGGCTTCCCGCAGAATTCCACCGGCGCTGTAACCGGAGGTAAAGACCACCCGGGCCTGCGGATTGAACTTCCGCATGCGGCGGTAGGTTTCCAGGCCCCCCATCTCCGGCATGATCAAGTCCAGCAGAACACAGCTGATCTCCTGGCTATGGTGCTCGTAAATCTCCAGGGCCTGCTGGCCGTTCTCAGCCACTCGCACGCTGTAGCCGAGCCCTTTCAGCCCCGCCTCGGCGAAGGCCCTGACCAGAGGCTCGTCATCCACGACCAGGACAGTTCCACTTCCCCGCTGGATTCGTCTCAAAACCCCAGCACTTGCTTCCGGCGCCGGGGCAGGAATCCATGGAAGGTGGATGGTGAACCGCGCGCCGCGGCCCAATTCGCTTTCCACTCTCACAAACCCGTCGTGGTTCTTGACGAATCCATAAACCATGGCGAGACCCAGCCCCGTGCCCTTGCCAGGTTCTTTAGTGGAGTAGAACGGCTCGAAAATCCTAGGCAACACTTCGGGCGCGATTCCGGCTCCGGTGTCTTGGACGGAGATGCGGACATAGCGGCCAGGAGCACCTTGCGGGGGAAGTCCCGGCTGCTGGGCGTCGAGCGTGACGGCGGAAGCTTCCAGCACTAAAGCACCCCCGCCCGGCATGGCATCGCGCGCGTTAATGCACAGGTTGAGAAGGGCCTGTTCGAGGTAGCTCCGTTCCGCGTTGACCCAGAGGGAGTCACCTTTCTTGTGCACGGTGACCTTGATGCTGCGATCAAACGTCCGGCCCACCATCCAGGCCAACCGCTCCAGCGCTTCCCCGACACATACCGGCTTCACTTGTTGCCGCTCCGGGCGGGCAAAACTCAGGAGCTGCCGCGTGAGCTCCGCGGCGCGCTGGGCTGACTGCTCGATCATTCGCATGGAGTCTTGTAAGGGATCTTCGGGGCCCAGCCGCTGACGGGCCAAGGAGGCAAAGCCCAGCATGACACTCAGCAGGTTGTTAAAGTCGTGCGCCACCCCTGCCGCCAGCGTTCCCAAGGCCTCCATCTTTTGGGCCTGGATGAGCTGCTGCTGTAGGCGAGCGCGCTCTTCTTCGGCTTTCTTGCGCTCGTGGATATTCTGGACCATCGCCAGGAAATAGGAGGGCTGGCCAGCCGCGTCGTGTAGAAGGGAGACATGGCTGGAGCACCAGATCGCTTCCCCCGACTTGCGCAGGTACCGCTTCTCCAGCGTGAATTGAGCCACCTGGCCTTCCAGGAGCGCCTGCACGCGCTGCTGGCTCGTCGTGACGTCCTGTGGGTGGGTGATTTCCGTGAAGTGTTTTCCCTGTAACTCCTCGTGGGCATAGCCCAGCAGGCGCGCAAAGGCCGGGTTGACGGTAGAAAGCCGCCCGTCCAGGCCTATGAGTGCCACTCCGAAACACCCCTGCTCAAAGATGGAGCGAAAGCGCTCCTCCGAGACGCGCAGTTGCCGATAGAGTTCGCTGCGCTCCAGGGCCAAAGCCGCCTGGGTGGCCACCTGATCGATCAGCTTGCGGGTTGCGGCCCGGATCCCATCCGGTTGATCGGAAACCACATCCAGAACGCCCAAGATGCTCGAACTCGTTACCAAGGGGACGGCATACTCGCACCGTGCCGCCGAGTTGAGACCCTGGCAACGCGGATCCTTTTCGACCTGCGGCACGTAAACGGCCTCTCTTTGCTGTGCAGACCACGAAACGAGCGTGGGCTCCTTGAAGGAAATGATTTCCCGAGAGGGGCCGTCCGTTCCGCTGCCGGCCATGCGTTGAAGTTCGTGGGCGGGGTCATCCAGCCGATAAATCCAGGCGTGACTCAACCTGTTTCTTTCGACCAAGCGCGTCAGGATCGGCCCAAGAACCGACTCCGCGTCGAGTGCACCTGCCAGTGCGGCATTGGTCTCCACCAGCAGAGAAAGCTGGCTGGTTCGTTCCTCTATCCCACTGCCAGCGGCCCCCGGCGGAGGCGCGAATGCCCCATTGCCCTCTCCCATCGGGAGTGCTGCATCAGGAGATCTATGAATCGGCTGGCTATCGCTCGAGGGAATTGTGGCCATTCTGCTCCTTGCTGGACCGGATCTTGCGCAAAGGCGTCCGGAAGTCGCGAAATCTGTGTGAATGAGTCAGGTTCTTCATTTCTGGGAGCGCGGAGCACCTGGCTGCAACGAAACAGCCCCTTCGCTTCCCCAGGCACGGCCCCGGCTGCGCCCTAACCGCCTCTTTCCATCCTGGGCAACGGCTTTACAGGCTGCGGAAAAACCCCTGATGGATGGGGTGGCGGCGACTTCATATCGCCACAACAGCAATGGAATCAATCCGGCGCTGGCGACATAAAGTCGCCGCTAAACGTTTTTCGGCAGCCTGTTTAGCCGCCTCAGGTCTCGGGATCTGCCCCCCCCAACGACCTCAGGCGGCAACCGAATCGCCATGCTGCTTATCCCGGGGGGTCTTGACGCCTCCCTCAAGGGCCGCCTCGCCGCGGCGTAGTTGAGGAATTATCCACCGCGGGGTTGGGCGGGCTGGGCCGCCCCTCTAAGCCCCGCGAACATGCTCTTCCTCGCCAGCAAGAACTGATTCCTATCCCTGCGGGCACTTCCTCCCCAATCCGAATTCGCGCGTACATGCGCGGGGCAACCGGAACGACTGGCGTGCCAGAGTCAACTCAGCCCGCCAGCGGGCATTGAACTCCTCCCTATTATTTTTCGGCAGGAATGAGGTCGGACTTGAGTAAAGCTCGTAGGTTTAGAACGTATTAAGGATAGGGCCTCCACTGCTCCCTAAGCGCCTGCTCATAATTGGTGGAGTATCGCTGCATCTGGCCGCTGACTTTTCCATCTCTTGCCCCAACAAAACCACGCCAAATCTGGGATGTGGATTCGCCGTGCCGACCGCGATAGAACATGATCATGTATTCCTAGCACTCGCCATCGAACGGCACGTTTTCACTTGGCAACTTGCGTCAACAAGCTATCGCTTGCTTCGCCCGGTTCCCTTGACTATCATGGCGGCCAAAGGAGGGGTCATGAGCGGTAACTCTCCGCATCATGGAAGTCAGTGGCCATTGCTCGGCTGACTGAAAAACGCCGCATGACTATCAACTCGCAACTTGTGGGGCGGTACTCCCTCGCACGCGCAATTTTGTTCGTCTTTATTCCTTCTATTCTGGCCGGGATCTCCTCGGCCCAGGCGGAGGGGCTCGCCCCATCGTCTGGCCCCTCGGTCATTAAGGAAGCCCGTCAAGTCAGGGAACTCTCTTCGGAAAAGGCCAAGCTTGGTTACCCGATCCAACTGCACGCGGTGGTCACATACGTGGACGCCAACAACGGAGACTTATTCGTCCAGGATGCGACCGCCGGCATCTATGTCAACTCGGCCGGGCTGACGCTCAATTTGCGAGCGGGAGAATCCGTGGAAGTTATCGGCAAAACGGGGCCGGGAGACTTCGCCTCTCAAATTGAGAATCCGCAAATCCGGGTCTTGGGTGAAGCTCCCCTGCCGGCGCCCCGCAAGGTGGGGGGAGAGGAGTTTGCGTCGGGAGCGCAGGATAGCCAATTTGTGGAAGTGGAAGGCATAGTCATGTCGGCAGGCGCGGAGCAAGGACGCATACTCCTGCAGCTTGCCTCTGGGATGGTGGAGTTTCCGGTCTATGTGTTGGCGCCAAAGCTTCCCACAGAAAACCTGGTGGGAGCCACGGTGCGAGTCCGGGGAGTGTCCGGCGGCACCTACAATGCCAAGAACCAGTTCATCGGCGCCGCCCTGATGGTCCCTGATTTTGACAATCTGGTGGTGAAACAACCCGCACCGGCCGACCTTTTCTCGATTCCGTTGCGCCCCATCCACATTGTTCTGCGACTTAGTTCTCAGGGACCCTTCAACCAGCGCGTGAGGGTTCAGGGAGTCGTCACTCTGCAACGGCTGGGGAAGTCGGTTTTCATCAGCGACGGAAAAGAGGGTATGGAAGTCCAATCGCGCCAGATGGTGGCGCTGAGGCCCGGGGATCGGGTCGATGTGGTGGGATTTCCCGCGGTGGGCGACTACAGCCCCGTCTTAAAGGACGCGGTTTTCCGAAAGATTGGAAGCGGCCCAGCGCCCCAGGCAACCACTGTAACGGCGCAGCAGGCACTTGCTGGCAACTATGACTCTGAGCTGATTCAAATCCAGGGACGATTGCTGGACTCGGGCACGCAAGCGGGCCTGCACACCCTTTCCATCAGCGCGGACAACGTCAACTTCCGGGCGGAAATCGAGGAGGCGAGAGGGAACGCTCTCGCCGACCTCCGGGGTGGCAGCCTGGTGCGATTGACCGGGGTATGCGACATCAATGTGGATGAAAACCGGGCGCCCGTAAGCTTCGGTCTTCTCCTGCGGAGGCCGGAAGATGTGGTGGTCATTCAGCAGCCTCCCTGGTTGACGCTTCAGCGCGCGTCATCCCTGCTGGGTCTCACGGGATTAGTCATGCTTTCGGTGCTGGTTTGGGTCGCCCTGCTCAGGCGGCGCGTAGCGAACCAAACCGAGACGATTCGAGCGGCCTTGGAGTCCACCGCGGATGGAATCCTGGTGGTCGATGAACGAGGAAAAATAGTCACCTTTAATGCGAAGTTCGCGGAGCTGTGGCAAATTCCGAAGCCTCTCCTTGCCTCCAGGGATGACGATCAGGTGATTTCCCACATGTCGTCCCAACTGAGGGCCCCGGAAGCGTTCCATATGAAGACGGCCGAACTCTTCGCCCATCCGAACGGGAAAAGTGACGACAGGATTGAGTTCAAGGATGGAAGGGTCTTCGAAAGACACTCCGAACCTCAGCGAGTTCATGGAAAGAATGTCGGGAGGGTCTGGGGATTTCGGGACGTCACCGAGCGTACCCGGGCCGAGGAAGCGCGTTCGAAGCTGGCGGCTATCGTGGAATCGTCCAACGATGGCATTATCGGCTTGACCTTGGAAGGAGTGATTACCAGTTGGAACAATGGCGCAGAAGTGATTTACGGCTATGGGGCCGAAGAGGTGATGGGAAAGACCGTCGTCATCCTTGTGCCCCCCGAGCGCGTGGACGAATTGCCAGCGATTCTCGCAAGGCTCAAGCGGGGCGAGAAAACCGCCCATTTTGAGACCGTGCGAGTGCGAAAGGACGGCAGCCGGATCGATGTCTCCCTCACGATTTCTCCCATCCAGAATGCAGCCGGGGACGTGGTCGGTGCAGCGACTATCGCCCGCGACATAACCGAAGACAAACGAGCGGAAAAGGCGCTGCGGGAGAGTGAGGAACGCTACCGCCTTCTCTTCCAGCGCAACCTGGCCGGGGTTTATCGTGCCAGCCTGGACGGGCAAATCCTGGACTGCAACGAAGCCTGCGCACGCATCTTCGGTTTCGCCACCGCCGCGGAGCTGAAGAGCCGGCCAGCCGAGGAGTTATATCTCCACCCCGAGGCCAGGCTGGAATTCACCACCCGCCTGCGAGAGCAGGGCTTGCTGACGAATTTCGAAAACTGCCTGCGGCGAAAGGACGGAACTCCGGTGTGGGTGCTGGAAAACGCCACCCTGATTGCCAACGGCGGGGACCCGTCCCAACTGATCGAAGGTAGCCTGATCGATATCACAGTACGGAAGCGCGCCGAGGCGGAAATGCACAAAGCCAAGGAATCCGCCGAAGCTGCCAGCCGCGCCAAAAGCGAGTTCCTGGCCATGATGAGCCATGAGATCCGGACCCCCATGAATGGCATCGTTGGCATGACGGAATTGGCTCTCGACACTACCCTTTCACTGGAGCAGCGCGAGTATCTGGACATGGTGAAGGAGTCCGCGGACACTCTTCTAACCCTGCTGAATGACCTCCTGGATTTCTCCAAGATTGAGGCCGGGAAGCTTTCGCTCAACCTGGGCGAATTCGACCTGCAAGAAACCCTCAGCAACGCCATGCGAACCCTCGCTCCGCGGGCTGACGAGAAGGGTTTGGAGTTAACCTGGGAGACCCTGGCGGACGTTCCCACCCGCCTGGTGGGAGATCCGGGACGCGTGCGCCAAATCCTCCTGAATCTAGTGGGGAACGCCATCAAGTTCACCGAGCGTGGCGAAGTGGACTTGCAGGTCGAGATCGAATCTCAAGAGGCGGATTGGGCCGTCCTGCATTTTTGCGTGAGCGATACCGGCATCGGCATCCCGCAAGAAAAACAGCAGCGGATTTTTGAGGCTTTCATGCAGGCAGACAGCTCGACCACGCGCAAGTATGGAGGGACAGGCCTGGGCTTGGC
>PMYF01000379.1:7600-11311 GCA_003171295.1 Acidobacteriota bacterium
ATGCTCAGGCGGTGGTCAATGCAACCCACCCTGGCGGAAAGGGGGCATGAGGCGCTAGTCGCGATGCGGCGGGCCAAGGAAATAGGCAACGGTTTTCCCCTGGTTCTGCTGGATGCCCATATGCCGGGTATGGACGGCTTCTCGGTGGTTGAGGAACTCAAGCGGGATCCGACCCTCGCCGGAAGTGCGATTATGATGTTGACCTCCGCCGGACAGCGCGGCGATGCTGCCCATTGCCGTGAGCTAGGCATCTCGGCGTATCTCGTCAAGCCCATCCGGCAGTCCGAGCTCCTGGAGGCGATCTTGCTCGTGCTGGGCCAGTCCTCCCCGGAAAAGACCCGCGCCGAACTTGTTACCCGTCACACGATTCGCGAAGCGCGTCCGAAGCTCCGCATCCTTTTGGCTGAGGACAACGCGATCAACCGGGAACTGGTGAGGCGTCTGCTCGGGAAACAAGGGCACACGGTCAAGGCAGTCACGACCGGCCGGGAAGCTGTTAACCTGTGGGATGAGGACGCGGAGGGCTTCGACATTGTACTGATGGATGTGGAAATGCCGGACATGGATGGCCTCCAGGCCACCGCCGTCATCCGTGAGAAGGAGCTGCTGAGCGGCAAGCACGTCCCCATCATTGCCATGACCGCCTACGCCATGAAAGGTGATCGTGAACGCTGCCTGGCGGCAGGCATGGACGGCTATGTACCCAAGCCCATTCGACACCAAGACTTGTTTGAAACCATCCACACCCTCGTCTTGGATGTCCCCGGTATTCCCCTCAACGGGCGTGCTGAAAATAACCCGGAAGATATTCTGGATGAAGCGGTGCTCTTATCGCGCGTGGACGGCGACGCTCAATTGCTCATCGACCTCGTGGACCTTTTCTTGGGGGAATATCCTCATCTTTTGGAAGAGATTCGGACTGCAATTGAGAAGGAAGATGTAAAGGCTGTGGAAAGGGGCGCGCATGGACTGAAAGGCTCCACAAGCAACCTGACGGCGATAAGGGCCGCGGAAGCTGCCCGCAAGCTTGAACGGCTCGCCCGCGAGGGAGGCTTGGTGGGCGCCCAAGACTTGCTGCGGGAGTTGGAGTCTCAACTCGCACGCTTGCAGCCGGCGTTACTCGCCCTCTGGACGAAGGCCAAGAAACGACCGTAGGAGCTGCCACAGAGACGGGCCGGGGCACCGGCGCACGCTGCTGGGTTCGCTCGCGGCGCGGGCGTGGGGAACGGCCCATGTCCAGGTCGTGACCCACACGGTTCGCCGAAGGCAGCGAAGTAACTCGGGATAACCTTGCTATGAGAATTCTGGTCGCTGAAGACGAGATTACCTACCGCCATATGCTCAGGACTCTCCTCACCAAGTGGGGTTACGAGATCGTGATGGCAGGGGATGGACTGGAAGCGTGGGAGGCGCTACGGAGCGAGGATCGCCCGCGGCTCGCCATTCTCGACTGGATGATGCCCGGCATGGACGGCGTGGACATTTGCCGGGCAATCCGGCAAGGGAAGTCGGACCCGTACATTTATCTCCTTCTCTTGACCAGCCGGGATCAGAAGCAGGACGTGGTACAAGGGTTCGAGGCGGGCGCAGACGATTACCTGATCAAGCCTTTCGACCCGCATGAATTAAGAGCCCGGGTCCACGCGGGGGAACGGATCGTCGAATTGCAGGACCGCTTGATCCGCGCCCAGGAGGCCCTCCGCGAACAGGCCACCCATGATCCCCTGACGGGCCTCTTGAATCGCAGGGCATGTCTCGACTCCTTGCTGGCGGAATTGAGTCGGGGAGGTCGGACCGGGAGCCCCGTATGTATTGGCATGGTTGACATCGATCACTTCAAGAGAGTTAACGATGCGCACGGACACCTGATCGGCGACGAAGTCCTCTGTGAAGTGGCTCGCCGAATGCAAGACTCCCTGCGCCGCTATGACGTGATTGGTCGCTTGGGGGGGGAGGAGTTCCTGCTGGTTCTCCCCGGGTGCAGTATTGAGGAAGGTGTGAAACTCGCCGAGCGCATATGCCACGTGGTCTGCTCAGAACCTGTCAAGGTCAAGAATTGGTCCTTCGCGGTATCCATCAGCCTGGGCGTGGCCGTCGCGAACCAACCGGCTCCCGGAGACATGGAAGCATTGCTCGGATCGGCGGACGCCGCCCTTTACCGGGCGAAAGAAGCAGGACGCAATCGCGTGGAATTCTCGACCCAGCTTCGCAGGCCCTCCTCGGAAGCCGAATGAATCGAACCGAGACTACCTCTCTAACAGTCAGTCGAAGAACCTTCCAGGGATGTCATCTTGAGCCCTTCGCTGCGCTCAAGCAGGCTGCTGAAAAAGCCTCGCGCCGATGTCATCCTGAGTCCTTCGCTGTCATTCTGAGCCTGGATAGCCGAAAGCGGCTATCCGTGATTCCAGAAAGTGGACGCGGCAAGCGTGTGATGAATTTGTTGAATCCAAACAGCCTACGCGTCCACTTTCTGGAGAGCGGCTATCCGTGATGTCAGAAACGGGTGTTGTATGGGAAGCTGGAGGAGACGTGGCTCGGCAAGCTACGACCGAAGGTCGATTGGTGCCGCAGTGCCCGTTTCTGAGCATGGTTCCGGTCCTTGGCGGTCCGTGATTTGGTGGCAGTCGGCTGTCTTCGGACAGAAGGCTCGACCCCGTTGGAGAGGTTTCTAAACCGCATCCGCAACCGGGCCGAGCCCCGATTATCCACGAATGAGGACAAGAATATGTCGAAAGCGCCGAAGGGAGCAAGGAGGAAGTCTGAGAAGGAGAAGCCGGATGTGTTGGAGGGATTGCCGCCTTTGAACTTGAACGCGGCGGGGATAGACGTGGGCAATGCGGAGCACCTGGTGGCGGTGCCGCCGGGGCGGGACGTGCAGCCGGTGCAGAGTTTTGGCAGTTTCACGGCGGACGTGCATCGGATGGGGAAATGGCTGAAGGCCTGCCGAGTGGACACGGTGGTGATGCAGGCAACGGGAGTGTATTGGATAGCGCTGTATCAGATTCTGGAGATGTACGGCTTGGAGGTAAAGGCGGTGAATGCGCGCTACACCAAGACGCTGCCGGGGCGGAAGACCGATGTGCAGGAGTGCCAGTGGCTGCAGAAGCTGCACACCTTCGGGTTGCTGAACAACTCGTTTCTGCCCAACGAGGAGACGCGCGTGCTGCGCACTTACTTGCGGCAGCGGGAGAATCTGGTGGCGGCCGCGGGGACCTGCATGCAGCACATCCAGAAGGCGCTGACGGAGATGAATGTGCAGTTGGCCAACGTGCTCAGCGACCTGAGCGGGGCGACGGGGATGGCGATCTTGCGCGCGCTTGTGCGTTGAGAACGGGACCCGCAGCAACTGGCGCAGTTAAAGAACGAGCGGGTACAAGCCAGCCGGGAGGAGATTGCGCGCAATCTGGAGGGGAACTGGCGGGAGGAGTTGCTGTTTGTGGTGGAGCAGAGTCTGGCGATGTACGACACCTATCACCAGAAGATCGCGGACTGCGACCAGCGCATCGAAGCGCACCTGAAGACGATGGAGGCGAAGGTGGACATCGAGGCGCAACCGCTTCCCGAGGCGCGGCGCGGGAAGTGGCCGCGCAAGCACCAGCCCCGCTACGATCTGCGGGGAGAGTTGTACCGGGTGACGGGGGTGGATCTAACGCAGATGGACGGCCTGGACGTGCTGACGGCGCAGACGGTGATCTCGGAGGTGGGAGTGGA
>PMYF01000379.1:11353-13632 GCA_003171295.1 Acidobacteriota bacterium
CGCCCAGTGTCTGTGGCGCAGCCGGAGCGCCCTGGGAGCGAATTTCCGCCGCCTGCGCGCCCGGCTGGGAGCCCCCAAAGCCATCACCGCCATGGCCCACAAACTGGCCCGCCTCCTGTATCGAATGCTCAAATACGGCCAGGCCTACGTGGACAAAGGTATCGCCTATTACGAGGAGAAATACCGGCAGCACCAAGTCAAATGGCTCCAAAAACAAGCCGCTGCCTTGAATCTTCAACTCATTCCATCAACAGGGGTTGTCAGTTGAGTTTCTGGAGAGCGTCGGACGACCCTGAACGGGACGTCGCCAGGGGGAGAAACTTGCCGTGGAGCGGACGATTTGCGAAGCTGGAAGAGACGTCGAACAGCAGCTAAAGCCGTGGCGATGAGGGTGCCTTTGTGCCCGATGGAGAGCGTGGCTCCGGCTCTCATGTGATCGCTTACCTGGTGGCTCTGACCCCGTTGAGAAGATTTCTAAACCCCTCGCAGCCGGGCTGGCCGACGTCGTCTGACGTATCTTCCCCGTAGCAATCCGCTGAAGTTGTTGTGCCCAAGTGAGTTGCGGCGATTCGTGGGGCAATATGTAGTCATGTATACGAAATATTTCTCTTGACATGCCACTTTAATAATGATATGTAGAAGTCATGTATATCGCCACCGTCCCCAACCGCAACTCCCCGCCCGCCATCCTCCTCCGTGAATCCTTTCGCCAGAACGGCAAGGTTAAGAACCGCACCCTCGCCAACCTCTCCCACTGGCTCCCCGCCCGCATCGAGGCCCTCCGCCGCCTGCTGCGCGGCGAGTTCGACCAGGCCGCCGAGTTCTCGCGGGCCCCTCAGCTCGGAGGCGTGTTCGGCCTCTTGTTCGTGCTCAAGCAGATCGCCGAGGCTCTGGGCATCGGCGCCGCGCTCGGTCACAGCCGGCTGGCGAAACTCGCTTTGTTCCTGGTGCTGGCCCGCGTCGCTCATCAGGGCTCACGCCTCTCGGCCGTGCGCTGGGCCGAAGATCAGGCGGTGGCCGAAGTGCTGGGTTTGTCCAAGTTCGACGAGGACGATCTGTACGCCGCTCTGGATGATCTGGCGGCCCGGCAGAGGAAGATCGAAACCCGCCTGTATCGCCGCTACCTCGCTCGGCGCGGCCAGCCGCCCCGGTTGTTTCTCTACGACGTGACGAGCAGCTATCTGGAAGGAGAGAAGAACGAGTTGGGGGAGTATGGGTACAACCGGGACGGGAAGCGGGGCAAGTTGCAGATCGTCATCGGGCTGTTGGCCGACGAGGAAGGCGAGCCGCTGGCGGTGCGGGTGTTTGAGGGGAACCGGAACGATTCCACCACGGTGGTGGACCAGATCAAGATCTTGCAGGAGCAATTCGGGGTGGAAGAGTTGGTCTTCGTGGGGGACCGCGGCATGGTGAAGAGTCAGGGGAAGCAGGCGCTGAGTGGGGCGGGGATGCGGTATATCACGGCACTGACCGACCCCGAGATTCGCCGCCTGCTGGGTCAGGGGACGTTGCAGTTGAGCCTGTTCAGTGAGACCGTCTGGGAAGTGGAAGGCGAGGGAGTGCGCTACATCCTGCGCAAGAACCCGGCGGAGGCAGAGCGCGAGCAGCATCGGCTGGAGGATAAACTGGCGAAGCTGCAAGCCAAGATCCAGGCCCGCAACGAGCAGGTGAGGGAGCACCCGCGCTGCGAGCCGGAAGCGGGGCAGCGGGCGATGGTTGCTTGGGTCGCGAGGCACCAGCTGACGGGCCTGGTGGAAATCAAGCTGGAAGGCAGGCAGTTGAAGGTGGAACGGAACGAAGAAGTGATCCGCCGGGCGCTGGAGTTGGCGGGCTGCTACGTGGTGACCACCGACGTGGCCCCGGCCGCGATGAGCGCGCAACAGGTGCATGACAGCTATGTTTCTCTGGCCAAGGTCGAGCGCGACTTTCGCACCCTGAAGACGGGCTTGCTGGAGGTGCGGCCGGTCTGGGTGCGCAAAGAGAGCCGCACGCGGGGACACGTGTTCTGCTGCCTGCTGGCGCTGAAGGCTAGTCGCGAGATGGAGCGGCGGTTACGGGCCACTTTCGGCACCACCGATACTCGGGCCGACGCCATCACCCTCCCGGATGCACTGCTGGCGTTGACGCGCCTATGCCTGCTGCACTACACGGTCGATGAGAAAACCACGCTGACCAAGCTGCCCCAGCCGGACGCTCGCCAGCAAGAAATTCTCAAGGCTCTCAGCGTCACCCTTCCGGCCCTGTAGTCAGAGGCCTCACGCGCCGCGAAACTCCTAACT
>PMYF01000119.1 GCA_003171295.1 Acidobacteriota bacterium
CTCTATTTGACCCACCCCCTCTGGTATGGTGGCGGTATGAAAAATCAGAAAACTGAAAGCAGAAAGCAGACACGAATTCCACGGATTACCACGGAGCGGCAGCGGGCGCGGGTGAGCGATGGGCGATCGGTGAAGCGGAATACGTGGGAAAGGATGTACCGGATTTACGGGTGGCTGAAGAACGGTGAGTATCCCAATTGCGCGCGGGTGGTGGCGGAGTTCGAGGTGGAGCGCAAGACCGCGCTTCGGGACATCGCGTTCATGCAGGACCGGATGGAGATGCCCATCGCCTATGACGACCAGCGGCACGGGTATTATTTCGACGGGCCGGCACCGGAGTTCGGCCCGGTGGCGCTGTCGGAGCGCGATTTGTTCGTGCTCTGCTTCATGGGCAAGGCGCTGGAGCAGTTCCGGGGCACGACCGTGGGCCGGCCGCTGGAGGCGCTCCTGTCGCGGGTGTCGCGCCAACTGGATGACGGGGAGCGGTTCACGTTGCAGAACCTGGAGGATGTGATGTCCGTGCGGCCCGTGGCGGCGGAGGACGGCGACGTGCCGTTGTTCGAGCTGGTGTCGCGAGGCGTGGGGCAGCGGCGGGTGCTGAAGTTCCAATACCGCAAGCCGGGCGAGAAGCGGGCGGAGCCACGGCGAGTGCATCCGTATCACCTGCTCCAGTTCGACAACCGGTGGTATCTGCTGGCGCATGATTTGGCGCGCAAGGCGGTGCGCACGTTTGTGCTGGGCCGGATGCGGGAGGCGGTGTTGCTGGACGATCATTTCCAGAAGTCGAAGGATTTTGACCCGCGGAAGATGCTGGGCGGGAGCCTGGGCGTGATGAGCGGCAAGGGGGATTACCAGGTGGTCATCGAAATGGATGCCTGGCTGACGGATGTGTTGCGCGGCCGGCGCTGGCATCCGAGCCAGGAGGTGGCGGAGTTGCCGGGCGGAGGCTCCCAGGTGCGGATGCGGCTGAGCGGCCTGGAGGAAATCGAGCAGCATGTGCTAAGCTGGGGGACGCACGCCCACGTGGTCGGGCCGCATGAACTGCGCGACCGAGTGGCGAAGGTGGCCGCGAAGTTGCTCAAACGGTACGGGGAGGACGCAGAATATGAAATCGCATAAGTTGATCGTGGCGTACCTAAAGCTCTCGCCCGAGTAGCGACATGAGTTTGATAGGCTCCATGCCGAGCGGGTGAGGCTGCTAAGAGTGGTCGCCATGCTGCACAAAGCCTCCCCGGAGCAGTTGCGACGTGTACGAGAATTTCTGGAGAGGAGCCCGAGACAACGCAGGTTTGAGGGCGCGCCGTGGTGAAGCGTTACGCGCGGGATGTGAAACTTCCTAACCTGGCACAGCCAGAACCAAACGAAGGAAAGGGCAACCGCGGAATACGCGGAACACGCGGAAAGCGGCCCCTGCAGGAGTCCCTTTTCTGCGTATTTCGTGATTGCTCTGCTTGCTAGAAGACCCTCGCAACCAGCGTCTCTGCCTTGGCATGGCTGGCTTCGGCTTTCGGCTTTCGGATTTCCTTCGGATTTCGGGTTTCGGGTTTCGGATTTTCAGCTCTCCGGGCTGCGGTCTCGGGTCTCTGCGTCAGGGGGTGTGAACAGTGTGAATAACTTTCTCGAAAAATCTTCGGGGGGTGTCCCTCTATTTGACCCACCACCCCTGATACGATACTGGACAAATGAACAGTAATACTCAGAAAACGCTGGAAACTAAAATCGGGAAGCCTTCCCTCCCAATCACGCACCACGCTTCACGCATCACGCAAATTGCGTCACCGGAATGGTGGACGATAGCGCCCGTTGGCGAACGCAGGTTCTTGGTCGGATTGGCTCGGATGATGCGAAGCGCCAAACGCAGCAAATCGCCGGATGTGGCGCGGGCAGCGGTGAAGTGGGAGCGCGCCCTCGGATGCTTCATCAAGGTGCGGCTGATCGAGGAAAGGCAGAAGGCAGAGCGCAGAATGGAGAGGTGGGGATGCCGGAACTGAAGCGCGAGGGATGAAATGTGAAACGTGATGCGTGGTCTGTGGTCTGTGGTCATTAGTCAGTGGTCCGTTCTTCCTTCATCCCCATCAGCCGAGCATAGCCAACCAGGTGCTGTAAGTGGCGCGTGAGGTGAATGTGTCGGACACCATCCCCACTGATTCTTTGATGCGGTACCTCCGGGCAACGGCGGACGAACGGGCCGCCATTGATCGGTTCCTTCGCGAGCGGGACGAAAAGTGGTTGAAGGCTGAGGGGAAGAGCGCACCTGCGCGGAACGCGGCGTCGGCTGACATACAGGCCGATGCAACCAGGGCGCAGACGGAGGAGCTGAAGGCCGAGTTGAAGGCTGAAATGCGAAAGGTGCTGGCCGAGGCGATAAGGCATACCGTAGCGGCGCAGCCGCCGGTTAGCCAGGGCGAGGCGGAGCGGATCTTTGCGGTCCTCCAGAGACTGCGGAGCAGACGAGCGGGGATGATGGCGCCGCTTTACGATGTGTTCGTCGCGACCGTGCTGGAAGGGCGTTCGCAAAGGGCAGCGGCGAGAAGCTGCGACTGTTCACCGGCACTGTTGTCCAGGCGGGTGGGTGAGCTGGAGAAGGAATTTGGGCTTCCCTTGAAACAACTGCAAAACTNNCGCCCAGCCCCTCCTGGACATGGAAACCTCCGTGAAGGGACAGCGCTATGCCAGGAAGAAACGTGGCGCGCCGCTGGATGAGGCTGGGCAACATGACGAGGAGGATAGCCAGGCCGCCACAGTGGATGACAACGGTTATCTGCCGGAAGAGCGCCAGGACGA
>PMYF01000530.1:0-12737 GCA_003171295.1 Acidobacteriota bacterium
CGTGGCCAGCTACCACGTGGACGCGCTCGCGGCGCGCATGATCACCCACCCGGAAAGTCTGGACGTGGTGGTGGGCTCGAACCTTTTCGCTGACATCCTCACCGACCTCGGCGGTGCCTTACAGGGCAGCCTGGGACTCGCGGCGAGCGCGAATTTGAACCCTGGGGAGCGCCGCGGCCCGGCCCTGTTTGAGCCTGTGCACGGCAGCGCTCCGGACATCGCGGGGCGAGGCATTGCCAATCCCACTGCAGCCATCTGGGCGTCGGCCCTGATGCTCGAATACCTGGGCGAGATAAACGCGGCGGAACGGGTGATGAATGCGCTCAAGGCCGTCATGGGTCAGGGCCGCGTGCGCACCCCCGACCTGGGCGGAAAAAATACCACCGAGGAATTCGCCGCGGCAGTGGCCGGAAAGGTCAAGGCGTGACGCCGGTCAGCCGCTGGTCTCCTGAGCGAGTAACGCGGACCTATCGGAAAGGTCCGCGCTACACTTGCTTAACGGTCGCCGACATAGAGGGCAATGTCAGCGCCACCGGCGAGATGCGCAGGTGCTAAGCCGGGCCTTCTTCCTTCGCCGTGCGGGTAATCCTCCGCAGGTAGTAAAGGGTGATGAACAATGAGCTGCCGAGGAGGAGTCCCAATGGCCACGCCGCGGGTAGTTGCGGGTGGGATTGGGTCGCGGCGTGAATGACTCCCTGCAGCATGAAGACGAAGAACAGGTTCATCAGGATACTCATATACGCCATCATGTCGTGCAGCAGGGGCAGGATGCGTGCCTGCTGGGCGGGAGTGTAGTCGCTCAGGCGGCGCGTTCCGAGATTAACGATCCCGGGGAACCGCCGTCCCATATAAGGGACGAACAGGAAGACTACGCCGGTAACGACCTGTGCGATTAGCAGAAACCAGAGGGTGTTGGGGCTTCCCCAGCCATTGGCATTCCCAGCAGCATCGAAGTGCGTGGGGATGCATGGGGGGAGATTGGAAAGACGGGTTCGGATCAGGAAGTAAGAATAGAACATCAGCACAAGCGAGATGAGCCGGAGCATGGGATCGATCCTCTCCGAGCATCCTACACCAAGAAGTCGAAAATTGAGCCCCCGACCGGCTTTCCCTACTGCCCCTCCCGCAACTCGGATTCCTGCTTAGGTTCAGGGGAGATCTGACATTTTTCCCTGTTCGTTATCGTCAAGTCCAATCCCATAATCGAACACCACCGAACCGTACCAACTCTGCTGCTGAGCACATAACCTGTTTAAGCGCTGCTGGTTACAGGTATTGTGGCATTGGAACCCTCCGTGCTTGTTCCACATCGGAGATACAAAATGGATATTCCACGTGAGTCCGCAATTCGGAAACGGCGCATCCGCCGTTTGGTTTATGTGGTCGTCGGCCTACTGGCGGTCGGCTCGGTAACTCTAGGTCTTTCGCGTCTTAAGCCCGCCGCCCCAAGTGTGGACAAGGCTACCGTGTGGGTTGACACGGTGAAGCGCGGTCCCATGCTTTTGCAGGTGCGTGGGCTGGGCAGCCTCGTTCCGGAAGAAATCCTCTGGATTCCCGCCATCACTGACGGGCGCGTGGTGCGGAGGTCCATTCTGCCGGGCACGCTAGTCGAAGCCAACACGACCATCATCGAGTTGAGCAATCCCGAGCAGGAACAAGCCGCGCTCGACGCCGAGTGGCAAGTGAAAGCCGCCGAGGCGCAGTCCAAGAGTTTGAAGGCGCAACTCGACAGCCTGCTTCTTGACCAAAAAGCCGCGGCGGCGACGGTGCAATCGGACTTCACCGAAGCCAAACTGAACGCTGAAAAGGACGCCGAACTCGCCAAGTTCGGTTTGGGCTCGGAGCTGAATGCCAAGGTCACGCGCGCCAAGGCCGAAGCGCTTGCCACGCGCAGCGACATTGAAAAGCAGCGCCTGGCCGTGACTGCAGCTTCTGTGAAGGCTCAACTTGATGCGCAGCAGGCGCGCGTCGAGCAGTTGCATGCCCTCTACGAGCTGAAGAAAAGCCAGCTCGATTCTCTGCGCGTGCATGCGGGCGCGGAAGGGGTTCTACAGGAGCTTTCCGTGGAAGTCGGCCAGCGGGTGACTGCCGGAACGATCCTCGCCAAGGTGGCGCAGCCCACGCACCTGAAGGCCCAACTGAAGATCCCCGAAACTCAGGCCAAGGACATTCAAATCGGCCAACTGGCTTCCATCGATACGCGCAACGGCATTATGCCCGGCCACGTGATGCGCGTTGACCCCTCGGTAATAAACGGAACTCGCACCGTCGACGTCAAACTGGATGGTTCGTTGCCCAAAGGCGCCGTGCCCGACCTGAGCGTGGAAGGCACCATCGAACTCGAGAACCTGAAGGATGTGATCTACGTCGGCCGTCCCGCTTTCGGTCAACCCAACAGCACGGTGGGCATCTTCAAGATCGAAGAGGACGGCAAGGGCGCCGGTCGCGCGCAGGTGAAGCTGGGGCGCGCCTCGGTGAACTCCGTTGAGATTCTGAGTGGATTGCAGCCTGGGGACAAGGTTGTCCTTTCCGATATGTCAGCCTGGGACGCCTTCAATCGTATCCGGCTGGAGTAAGGTGCCGGGGGAGTGAGTGAGGGCGGATTTCTTCACCCTGGTACGTGGCTCAGTCGTGATCAGCTTGGCAGAAGAGAGCCTTGACGTGAGTGATGCGGTAATAGCCCGGGTCCTGATCGCCGACGACCAGCCGGACGTACTGGAAGTTCTGAGTATGCTGCTCCGGAACCACGGCTACCAGGTCCACACGGTTAGTTCGCCGGCGGCGATTCTGGAGGCGCTCCGCGAGCAGGATTTCGATTTGCTGTTGATGGACTTGAATTATGCGCGGGACACTACCTCCGGGAGGGAAGGACTGGATCTTCTCTCTGGCTCGGAAGCGTTCCACGACCTGCCGATTGTCGTGATGACCGGCTGGGGCAGCATTGATGTGGCCGTAGAAGCGATGCAGCACGGCGTGGGCGATTTCGTCCAGAAGCCTTGGGATAACGCCCGGCTGATGGAGACTCTCCGCAAACAGATTGAACAGGGCCGGATGCGCCGGCGGGCGCGGCAAAAGCAAGCGGAAGACGCGCTCCGGGCTCAACAGGCGATGCAAGAACTGCGCCAGCGGGAGGAGGAGATCCAGGAAGCTCATCAGGTCCAGGAGCGCCTGGTGCCTGCGGAGATCCCCCAGGTGGCCGGCTACGAAGCCGCCGCCTTTTGGCTGCCGGCCCGCAGTGTGGGCGGCGACTATTTTGATGTGCTGAAATTCAGCGAGCAGTCGCTGGGTGTGTGCATCGCCGACGTTACCGGAAAAGGTATTCCGGCCGCACTCTTAATGTCGAACCTGCAAGCCACGGTGCGGGGCTTCGCGGGGCCGCAAGTGCAGCCCTCGGACCTCTGTGTCCGCGTCAATCGCACCACTTTGCCGAACGTCGGGGCGGATCGCTTCATCACCTTCTTTTACGGCCTGCTCGACGCGGGCGACCGGCGCCTGGCGTATGTCAACGCGGGGCACAATCCACCTTTCCTGGTTCACCGCGACGGCTCTTCGAGCCGCCTGCGGGAGGGCGGCCCGGTTCTGGCCTTGGTGGCAGATTGGGATTGCCAACAGGGGCAGGTGGAACTTGCGCCGGGCGATCGACTCATCCTCTTTACGGACGGCATCACCGAGTCCACGAACCCGGCTGGAGAAGAGTTCCAGGTGGACCGTTTGCTCGACTTGGCCATCATGCATCGTGCGCTCTCACCCCACACCCTCTTGCCCAAGATCCTGGCCGCGGTTCGCGAATTTAACCGAAATCGCTGGAACGACGACGCCACGCTGCTTGTTCTTGGAGTTGAGGGGAGTGCGGAATGACTACGCTGCTGCAGGACCTCCGCTACGGTTTACGCATTCTGGCCAAGAATCCCGGCTTCACCGCCGTCGCGGTGCTGACGCTGGCGCTCGGCATTGGGGCGAACGCGGCCATCTTCAGCATGCTGAATGCCGTCATGCTGCGGTTCCTGCCCGTCGAGAATCCCCAGGAATTAGTGCAGGTTCGGATACGAACTCCGCACAGTGGAAACGATCCTCGCACCACGTTTACGAATACGCTTTGGGAACAGGTGCGAGACCGCCAGGATGTTTTCTCCGGCGCCTTCGCGTGGGGCAGTACACGCTTCGATCTCGCGGCAGGCGGCGCTGTCCATTATGCTGATGGGCTTTGGGTAAGCGGGGACTTCTTCCGAACGCTGGGAGTTCGTCCGGCCACCGGCCGCCTGTTCGCCGTAGCCGATGACCAGCGCGGGTGCCCGGGCGCCGCCGTGCTCAGTTACGGTTTCTGGCAAGAGCACTTCGCAGGAGCCAAGAGCGTTGTCGGCAGCACCATCTTGCTCAACAATCATTCCATTCCCATCGTCGGCGTCACCGCGCCGGGCTTTTATGGCGTGGAAGTCGGCGGGAAGTTCGACGTCGCGCTCCCCATTTGCGCCACCGCGCTCTTTGACGAAAAACAAGAGCGGCTGGTCGAGCGTTCCTGGTGGTGGCTGAACGTCATCGGCCGCGTCAAGCCGGAATTCAGCCCGGAGCAGGTGAAGGCGCGCCTCCAGGTGCTTTCGCCCCGCATCCTGGCCGAAAGCGTGCCCCCAGCCTGGGACCCGCAGATGCAAAGTGATTTCCTCAAGTGGGTGTTCGTCACCTCCCCCGCTGCCACCGGAAGTTCTTATCTTCGCAGTCGATTCGAGCAGCCGCTTTACATTCTGATGGGGCTGGTCGGGCTCGTGCTCCTCATTGCCTGCGCCAACATCGCCAGCCTCATGCTGGCCCGCGCCGTCACCCGCAGCCGTGAAATCGCCGTGCGCCGGGCTCTGGGCGCAAGTCGCATGCGCCTGATTCGCCAGTTACTGACCGAGTGCCTCCTGCTCTCCTCGGCAGGCACACTACTGGGCATCCTGTTTGCGCAATGGGGAATCGCGCTGCTGGTGCGGTACATCTCGACCGCCGAAAACAAAGTGTTCCTGGACTTCTCCCCGGACGCGCGCGTCCTGGGATTCACCGCCGCCATGGCGGTCCTCACCGCCCTGCTTTTCGGCCTATTCCCGGCGTTCCGGGCCACGCGGGTGTCTTTGACCGCTGCGATGAAAGGCAGCCAGGCGGTGGAAGGTGAGCGCCGCGTACGTTTCCGGTTCGGAANNAACAATGTCCTGCTGGTGGATGTGAATCTTAAGGCTCCGAACCTGACTGTCACGCACCAACTTGCGACCGACCAAGAAATCGAGCGCCGGCTGTGCGCGCTTCCTGGCGTCGTTTCTTGCGGCCGCTCCTCTATCACGCCCATCAGCGGCAACGAGTGGAACCAGTTTCTTCATGCCGAATCTCCGACGGCGCCTACGGGGGAGGCCTCGCTCACCTACTTCAACTCAATCTCGCCGGGATATTTCATGACCTTGCGCACTCCCCTCCTAGCGGGGCGAGATTTCAATAACCAGGACGGGAAGGGCGCGCCCCGGGTGGCCATCGTAAATCAGACTCTGGCGCGGAAGTTTTATGCCAACCTGGACCCGCTCGGGAGGACCTTCCGCCTCGATGAGGCTCCGGGGAAGACTGGCCCGCCCATCCAGATTGTGGGAGTCGTCAAGGATTCCAAGTACACGTCACTTCGCGAGGACACCTATCCCACAGCCTTTCTTCCTATCAACCAAGAGCCCGGCATTCACGTAGGGGGAAACTTCGCGCTCCGCACCGCCGTGCGGCCCTCGGCGCTCGCCCGCTCCGTTGAGGACGCTGTCGCCGGCGTGAACAAAGCGAGTTCGGTCGAGTTCCACACGCTTGCCGAGCAGGTGGACGACTCGTTGGTTCAGGAGCGCATGCTGGGCTTGCTCTCCGGTTTCTTTGGCGCCCTGGCGCTGCTCTTGGCAATGATCGGGCTCTACGGCACCTTCAGTTACCTGGTAACCCAGCGGCAAGCGGAATTCGGCCTCCGGATGGCACTGGGAGCGGAGCCCCGGTCCATCCTGTGGCTGGTGATGCGGGATGTCGCCGCAATTCTTGCAGCAGGTGTGGTGGTGGGACTCTCGATGTCGCTTGCCACCGTGCGCCTGTTTCAGAAACTCTTGTTCGGGCTCGACGCGCGCGATTCAGTGACGCTGACCCTTGCCACCGTCGTGCTCTGCGTTGTGGTCATCCTGGCTGGTTACATCCCCGCACGCCGGGCGATGAAGGTCGATCCCATGGTGGCGTTGAGGTATGAATGAAGCGATCAGCGGTCAGCCAGGAGCCAGTAGCCCACCGGGGAGTAGCTGAAAGCTGAACGCTGATGGCTGAGAGCTGAGTCAATTATTCTGGGCGAGGACAATATGGGTACGTTATTCCAAGACTTGAGATATGGCCTGCGCATGCTGGGGAAGAATCCCGGCTTCACCGCCGTCGCGGTGCTGACGCTGGCGCTCGGCATCGGGGCCAACACCGCCATCTTCAGCGTGGTCAATGCCGTGCTGTTGCGCCCGCTTCCTTTTCCCGATGCAGACCGGTTGGTTTCGATCCGCCTCGAGCACCCGCAGCGCAATTTGCACAACGCGTATGTGTCCTATCCGGAGGTCGTAGATTGGCGGGAACAGAGCCGCTCCTTCGAGTCGATTGCGGCGTACGCACCGGCCTCGGTAAATCTCTCGACGCGCGAGGAGGCCGAGAGCGCCTCGCTCTGGAAGGTGAACGCCAATCTCTTCCCCATGCTCAGTGTGAAGATGTGGCTGGGCCGCGGGTTTCTTCCGGAAGAGGACCGGCCCGGTGGCGGCCGCGTCGCTATTCTAAGTTACAACTTGTGGCAGCGGCGCTTCGGTTCGGACGCAAGCCTGATAGGTAAAGAGGTGGTCCTCGATGGGGACTCCCATACCGTGGTCGGGATCCTTCCGCCCGGCTTCTACGCGAACGACGAGCCGGCGGACCTTTACACGCCGATTGCCCTGAGCGGGACACGCGAGGGAGGTGAGTCGCGGAATTATGCGGTGTTCGCTCGCCTGAAGAGAGGTGTGCCGAGCCAACAGGCCCAGACGGAGCTGTGCACCATTATCCGGCGGCAGGAGCAGCAGTATCCTGTCCACATCCCAGGCTTCGCCGCCCGGGTCTGGGGGATGCACGCGTACATGGTGCGGAATGTGCGGCTCAGCCTGATTGTCCTAGTGGCCGCTGTCGCCCTTGTGCTGCTCATAGCGTGTGCCAATGTGGCCAATCTGCTGCTGGCGCGGGCGAGCGCCCGCCAGAAAGAGATAGCCATTCGAGCCGCGCTCGGGGCGGGGCGGGGGCGTGTCCTGCGCCAGCTCCTGACCGAGAGCGTCTTGCTTGCCCTGCTCGGCGGCATCTTTGGAGGTCTCCTGGCTTACTGGGGCGTCATGGCGCTCACCGCGCTTGGGGCAGGGCAATATCCAATGTTGAAGCAATCCCACCTGGACCTAACGGCCCTCGCGCTCACCATGCTGCTATCACTCGGAACGGGACTGGTGTTCGGAATTGCGCCGGCGCTGGCGGCCTCCCGGACGAATGTTCGCGGAACGCTACAAGAGGGAGGGGGGAGTTCGACTGGGAGCGGGGGAAGGAACCGGCTGCGCGGTCTGCTGGTGGTTTCCGAAGTGGCGGTCGCTCTGTTGCTCATGATCGGCGCCTCTTTGATGATGCGAAGCTTCCTCAGGCTGCAGGATGTGAACCCAGGCTTTAATCCCGCTGCCGTCCTGACTGCCTCCATCGACCTGCCGGGAACGAAGTATCCCCGGCCGGAACAGCAGATGGCGTTCTACCAGCAACTCGAGGAGCGGCTGCAAGCGCTCCCGGGAGTCACTGCGGTTGGGGTGAGTAGTGTCCTGCCACTGAGCGGGAGTAACCACGGAATTCCTATGCTCATCGAAGGACGCCCGGTCAGGGGTCCGGCGGATGCGCCCATCTTATGGATTCGAATCGTGAATACCGGCTATTTCCCGGCCATGCAGATTCCCCTGCGAAAGGGCCGCCTATTCGCCGCACAGGACGCCCAAGGGGAGCCGCAAGTCGTGATGGTCAATGAGACGCTGGCCCGGCGCTACTGGCCGAACCAGGACCCAATCGGTAAACGTGTGGGGAATGGGGCGCCGAACGGCTGGATGCCCGTGGTCGGCGTCGTCGGTGATATACGGCACATGTCTCTGGCCCAGGAACCGGAACCCGAGATCTATCTGCCGTATGCCCAAAACCCGCAGCCGAACATGAAGTTGGCTGTGCGGACTGCCTCCGACCCGCTGCGCATGGCGCCCGCAGTGCGCCACGCGGTGATGGAACTGGATCACGATCAGGCTGTCTCTCACGTAGCCAGCATGGAGCAGGTGATGTTTGACTCGGTTACTTCGGAGCGCTTCTCCACGCTGCTGCTGGGCGTCTTCGCAGCTGTTGCCCTGGGCTTGGCGACCATCGGGATCTATGGCTTGATCTCTTTCTCGGTCACCTGCCGCAAGCACGAGATCGGCCTCCGCATGGCGCTGGGCGCCCGCCGCGCCGACGTGCTCCGCATGGTGGTGGGCGAAGGTACGATGCTGGCAGTGTGGGGCGTGGCCATCGGTCTGGCGGCGGCGTTCGCGCTGACCCGCGTTATCTCGAGCCTGCTTTACGGAGTCAAACCCACTGATCCACTGGTGTTTGTGGGAGTGCCGCTTCTGCTCGCCGCAGTCGCGGCTCTGGCCAGCTTCGTCCCCGCGTGCCGCGCGGTGAAGGTCGATCCCATGGTGGCGCTGCGGTACGAATAAAGTGATCAGCAATCAGCGGTCAGCACCACCCCTGAGTCCCCTCCTTGCTAAGGCGGGGAGCCCGCAGGGCGGGATGGTTGGGGCAGTAGCGGAAAGCTGAACGCTGAGTGTTGCGGCAACGGCCCGATGGGCCAGTGAACCCAGGTGAGGAAGACAATGAGGGCATTGCTCCAAGACTTGCATTACGGCCTGCGGATGATGGCGAAGAGTCCCGGCTTCACTTTTCTCGTGGTCCTGATGCTGGCGCTGGGCATCGGCGCCAACAGCACGATCTTCAGTTGGATTGATTCCACGATGCTCACTCCCATCCCGGGGGTCTCTCGCACCAGTGACCTTGTCGCAGTGCTGAGGGGGGAGCGTAGTGAACACCCCACTCCGCCGTTCTCCTACCCGGACTACGCGGACCTGCGCGCGAGGACCCAGAGCTTGTCCGGCCTCCTGGCGTATCACGAGGATTTCGTGTCCCTCACCGGCACGGGCAAGCCGGAGCGCATTTACGCGGCATACATCTCCGCGGATTATTTCGAGGTGCTCGGCTTGAAACCCATCCTCGGTCGTGGCCTCCTGCCGGTGGAAGAAGAAAAGCCCGGAAGCACGCCGTCGGTGGTGATCAGCTATGCCCTGTGGCAGAGCCATTTCGGGGCGGACCGAGCCATTATCGGCAAGACCATCCAGATCAACCGGACTCTGTGTACGATTGTGGGAGTAACTCCTCCGGGTTTTCAGGGATGTTCGACCGGTTTGCGAACGGACCTTTGGGCTTCCTTGGTTTACAGGGGAGAGCAGGTTCGCGAACGCGACAATTACTGGCTCGACGTGCTCGGAAGGTTCAAGCCCGGGGTCGACCGCCGGCAAGCCGAGGAAGAACTCAACCTCCAAATGCAAAGGATCGTCGAGCAATTCCCCAATTCGCACCGCGGCCCCAACCAGATCACGCTGGACCCGCTCTGGCGCTCGCCCTTTGGAGCCAACGTCTACTTGTACAAGAGCCTGCCCATACTTCTGGCGCTGGCGGCGGTGTTGCTGTTGCTGGCTTGTGCGAATGTGGCGAACCTGCTTTTGGTACGCAACGTGACTCGCCGGCGGGAGGTCGCCCTGCGCTTGTCCCTGGGGGCCGGCCGCTGGCGGCTGGTGCGCCAACTTCTGGTGGAAAGTCTCTTGCTGGCTTTGGCGGGAGGGGCGCTGGCCATGGTGCTCACCACTTGGACGGCCGGGACGTTTGCGGCTTTCTTTCCGCCCACGAGTATTCCTCTTACCCTCAACGGCCACGCCGACCGAACGGTGCTCCTCGCGACCATGGCCCTGGCAATTCTTACCGCCACCATTTTCGGCATCCTCCCGGCGCTGCGGACCTCCAGCCTGGCCCCCATCACTGTGCTGAAGGAAGAATCGGGCATAATGTCGGGCGGACCCCACAAGTCGCGGCTTTCGAGCATACTGGTGGTGGCGCAAATCGCCCTTTCGCTTCTCCTGCTGATCTGTGCGGGTCTCTTCACCCGCAGCCTGCAGAACGCCCAGCGCCAGGATCCAGGCTTCGACCCCAACCACGTTCTGTTGGCTTCCTATGAGCTCGAGCCCGTCGGCTATTCGGGAGATCAAGGGATCGCGTTCCACCGTCAAGTGCTCGCGAAGCTTGAAGCCCTGCCCGGGGTTGACTCCGTGACCGTGGCGGATTTCTCGCCGCTCAGCTTCACTCTCCATACCGCCTATGTCGATCCTGATGGTTACGTCCCCCAGCCCCGCGAATCGATGGAAATCGATCGTGCCAACGTAGGCCCGAATTACTTTAGGACCATGCGGATTTCCCTCATCGCGGGGCGTGACTTTACCGGACAGGATGGCGAGAAGGCGCAGCCGGTAGCCATCGTCAATCAGGAGTTTTGCGACCGTTACTGGCCGGGCCAGGACGCGATCGGCAAGAGGATCAACGCCTGCGGCCAGTGGTTCACGGTGGTCGGCGTGGCTCGAAACGGTAAGTACCGCCGCTTGGTTTATACTCCGCAGCCTGTCATTTTTCTGCCGCTATTCCAGGACTACCGTGATCCCGTGATCATCCACGCGAGGGTTTCGGGCGATCCGCAGGCTTACGCCGCGGCGGTGGAAAGAACTGTCCATGAACTCAACGCCGATTTGCCCGTCTTCGGCGTGACCACTCTCAAATCAAGCATCCAGTTGGGGAGTATCTTCGAGCGGCTCGCCGGAACCTTTGCTGGCGCCTTTGGATTGCTGGCGCTCATCTTGGCAGCCGTGGGCATTTACGGAGTGATCGCTTACACGACTCGCCAGCGCACGCATGAGATTGCCATTCGCATGGCGCTGGGTGCACAGCGAATGAGTATTTTCCGGCTGGTGCTGGGCCAAGGTCTGCTGTTGACGCTGACCGGCTTGGCCGCGGGTATTGCCGTGTCGCTGGCGCTGACGAGCTATCTGAAAAGCGAGCTCTTCGGCGTCACGGCGACCGACATGCTCACCTATGCTGCGGTGGCGTTGCTGCTCTGTTTGGTGTCACTTGTCGCTTGCTACATCCCCGCGCGCCGGGCCACAAAGGTGGAGCCCATGGAAGCGTTGAGATATGAGTGAAGCTTTCAGCTATCAGCGATCAGCTTGCAGGGCCGGGGCTTGCCCCGGCCAGGCCGCCGCAAGCGGTTGCCCTACGGCTGAGCGCTGATGGCTGAGAGCTTTTGCAATGGACCGAAGAGGAAATGAACAAGTCGAACTGAGGAGAACATCATGGAACCAGGATCGGAATTGAAGGAACAAACGCAGAGCAGCGCAAAGTCAAACGGGTCAAGGCAAACGCTGATCCACCTAGAAGGTGTCACGAAGGTCTTCTTCACGGACGAGGTGGAGACGCACGCCCTCTCCGGCATTTACCTCGCCATCGGGCGGGGCGAGTACCTTTCCATTTCGGGCCCATCGGGCTGCGGCAAGTCCACCTTGCTTTCCATCCTCGGCCTGCTCGATTCCCCGACGGATGGAAAGTACACGCTGAATAGTACCCCCGTCGAAGACCTCTCGATTTCGGATCGCACCCGCATCCGGAACCGGGAGATTGGATTCATCTTCCAGGCATTCAACCTGATCGGGGACCTTACGGTCTATGAGAATGTGGAACTCCCCCTGACTTATCGCGGCATGCCAGGCGCGGAGCGCCGCGAGCGTGTTCAGGAGGCGCTGGAGCGCGTGGGAATGTCACATCGCATGAAACATTATCCCGCACAGCTTTCCGGCGGCCAACAGCAGCGCGTGGCCGTGGCCCGGGCCCTGGCGGGGAAGCCTTCTATCTTGCTGGCGGACGAGCCCACCGGTAACCTGGACTCGAAGAACGGCGAGGCTGTCATGGAATTGCTCCGTAACCTGCACCGGGAGGGAGCCACCATCTGCATGGTGACGCACGATCCCCGCTATGCGGAGTTCGCGGATCGAACCATCCACCTCTTCGACGGAAGGATCGTGGAAGAGACGAAGGGGTGAAGCGGGCCACCGGGTGATCTGGTGATTGAACGAGGGTAGAAATCTCCTTGGTTTTCAATTACCAAATCATTCCATCCCCAAATCGCTTAATTGAAGGAACATTGCCATGATCAAAACGCAGAATCTGGACCGATCTTATCCCTTGGCGGGAGGCCGCTATTACGTGCTGCGGCGCATCAATGTGGACATCAAAGAGGGCGAATTCATCACCATCATGGGGCCGTCGGGGGCGGGGAAGTCGACGCTGCTCAGCATCATCGGGATGCTCGATGGCGGTTGGGAAGGTGAGTTCTTCTTTCTCGACCACCCGGTTCACAAGATGGATCCCAAGAAACGTATTGAGCTCAACAAGCTCTATATCGGCTTTGTTTTTCAACAATACCATCTGCTCGATAACCTGACCGTAGCGGAGAATCTCGAAATGCCGCTTTCCTATCGTGACGTGAAGCCCTCGGAAAGGAAAGCTTTGGTCGCTGATACCCTCGACAGGTTTCAAATCGTCGGGAAAAAGGATCTCTT
>PMYF01000530.1:12766-13593 GCA_003171295.1 Acidobacteriota bacterium
ATCATCCAGGTGACCCACTCGGAAGCGAATGCCGCATACGGTCACCGGATCATAAAGCTGGCGGACGGTTGGATCGCGAACGATTGAGTGATTTAGCGATTGAGTGATGGCGCGATTGAAAAGCATTTCTGATAATCGCTCCGTGGCCCGATGACTCAATCACTCAATTCCAGCGCCTGACACCTGGCAAGAACCGCGCTAAGATGGAGTTTAGCCCAAGCGAACATGAGCACACTTCGGACCACCAGAATCCTGATTGCTGACGATCAAGCCGACATCCTGGAAGCTCTTCGCCTGCTGTTGAAGGCAGAGGGCTATCAAACTGAGTCCGCCACCTCACCCGAGGGCATCATGACCGCGGTGGCGTCTAAAGACTTCGACCTGATCCTCATGGACCTCAACTTTGCGCGCGACACCACCTCCGGCCAGGAGGGTTTGGATGTCCTCTTGCGCTTACAGGCGATGGACAGCACCCTTCCCGTGGTGGTCATGACCGCGTGGGGAAGCGTGAGTCTGGCCGTGGAGGCGATGCGGCGGGGCGCCCGGGATTTCGTCCAGAAACCCTGGGAAAATGCCCGTCTCATCGCGATTCTCCGCACGCAAATGGAGCTAAGCCACGCGTTGCGCGAGGGGCAGCGCCTGGAAGCGGAGAATCGCCTTTTGCGGACGGAAGGCCGGCCCACCATGATCGCGGAATCCGCGGCCATGCGACCCGTGCTGGAGTTGCTGGCGCGTGTGGGGCCCTCCGATGCGAATGTGCTGATTACGGGCGAGCACGGGACGGGCAAGGAAGTGGTGGCGCGAAGCCTGCACGTCGTCTCCGAACG
>PMYF01000176.1 GCA_003171295.1 Acidobacteriota bacterium
GGCGATTGGGTCGTGGAAGGCGTAGGCGCAACCTGTTGCAGCTGGCAGCCGTACGAATCGGGATCCTCCCCTGCTGGACATTGCGCGCGCGATTGGGGAGCGCAGAAGGCTACAACCACGGCGCTGGCGGCGCAGAGCAGCATCACGCGGCGAAGGTTCAAGCGGGCAGATGAATGGTTTCTCATAGACGCCCCATTTTTTACACATCTCACCGGCGGAACCAAAGAAAAAATGCAGTAGTAGTCTGGCCCTGTTCCGAAATTGAACAGGCCTGTGAGTGTCTTCCCATAATCGATTTCACGCTGGCGGTTTTCTCTTCTTCTCCGTTCGCGCTCGTCCTTTCGCGGGTAATCTGAGCGCAGTTTTCCGGTTCAGTGGCCGGGCAATTCACTCGCTCCCAACCGTTTTTTCCAATGGCGGCGGGCAGTGCGATGGCTGCCAGCCTCCACTTCGGCACAGCCGACGGCGCAGAATTCCAAACGGGGAGCGTGCGGCGCAACTGAAAAAATCCTACCCGGCGAAAAAAGGAAACCCAGCGTGCCAACAGAAAATCAAGAACCCGCCGCACTCGCATCGCAGACCTCCACCGGCTCTCTGCCGCCCGTGATCCGCGTGGCCATCAAACGAAAGAAGCTGGTCGGCATCGCAACGCTTGCCACCCTGTCGCTGGCCTCGGCAGTCGCCTTGCTGCTTCCCAGCCGCTATACCGCCACCACGGTCATTCTGCCGCCCCAGCAGGGCGGTTCGGCGGGAGCGGCCATGATGACGCAATTGAGCAGCCTGAGTGCCATGGCCGGCGTGGGCGCGAGCGCCCTGGGCATCAAGAACCCCAACGATCTGCAGGTGTCTCTGCTGAAAAGCCGCACCGTCGAGGATGCGATGGCGGCGCGCTTTCATCTGCAGGCGCTCTATCACGCGAGGCGCCTTTCATCGGCGCGCAAGCGGTGGGAGAGAAAGACATCCATCGACGACGGGTTGAAGGACGGGCTGATCCGCCTTTCGGTCACTGACCGGAATCCGCAGAGAGCCGCGGAGCTGGCCAACGGCTGGGTTGAGGAATACCAGCGCTTCTCGGCGACTCTGGCGGTCGGCGAGGCGGCCGGGCGAAGACTCTTCTTCGAGCGGCAAGTGGCCGGCGCGCGCGAGGATCTGGCGCGCGCTGAAGAGGAGATGAAGCAGACCGAGCAACGCACCGGCGTGATAGAGCTTGACGGCCAGGCCCACGCCATGATCGCCTCGGCGGCCATGTTGCGCGCCCAGGTTGCGGCCAAGCAGGTCGAGATCCAGGCGATGCGCCAGTTTGCCGCCGACGGGAATCCGGACCTTGCGCGCGCGCGGCAGGAGTTGTCGGGCCTGGAGGCGCAGTTGTCCGCCATGGACGTGGCTCATGATCGCGGAAGCGGCGACCTGGTGGCGCCCAGGGGCATGGTGACACAGGCTGGTCTTGAGTATGCGCGCGCCCTGCGCGAGGTGAAGTATCGCGAGGCGGTTGTGAGCCTGTTGATGCGCCTTTACGAGATGGCGCGGGTGGACGAGGCGCAGCAGGGTTCCCAGGCGCAGGTTGTCGATGCGGCCGTGGTTCCTGACCGTCCCGTTTTGCTCTTCAGAATTTGGATTTTACTGGCAGGGCTGCTGCTTGCCTTGCCGATGGCCTTGCTGATAGCGCTCGGAACCGAAGCCGTCAATGTTCTGCGCTCGCTTCGCCGCCGCTGGGGTTCGTGGTCCCGGGCCCTCGAAGAGGCCTGGGGTGGGGAAGCGCGATGAAGATTTCACGGGTTCTGGGTTTGGATGGCGCCGTCGCCTTTACTTCTCTGGCGAGGGTGGTGAGCATTGCGGGCAGCACCGGGACGGTTCTGCTGATCGTTCGCTTCCTCACTCCCATCGAGCAGGGCTACTACTACACGTTGCTCAGCCTGGTTGCACTGCAGATAGTCTTCGAGCTGGGCTTTTCCTTCGTCGTACAGCAGTTGGCCGCGCACGAGTGCGTTCGCCTGAAATTGCACGGGGACGGCAGCGTGAGCGGCGACCAGGCGGCCCACGCGCGGCTGGCCTCTGCGCTTCAACTCAGTGTGCGATGGTACACCATAGCCGCCGCGGCAATGGGCTTGATTCTGGCGCCGCTCGGGGCGTTCTTCTTTGCGCGCCACGCAGCGCCGGGTGCGGCGCAGGTGGCCTGGCAGGGGCCCTGGTTGCTGGCGGTCGCCGCATCGATGGCCGGCCTGTGGTGCCAGCCTTTCTATTCCTTCCTGGATGGATGCGGGCAGGTGCGCGCGGTGGCCGCGCTGCGGCTGCAACAGGCAGTGGTCGGCATAGCGCTGGCCTGGACCGCCATGCTGTTGCATCACGGGCTCTACTCGCCGGCCCTGGTAGTTCTGGGTCAGATTGCAACCGGCCTTTTCTTTTTGGCCTCTCGCCGCCGTCTCCTGGCGGGGCTGCTCAGGCATTCGGGCCGCGAGGCTGCCATCCACTGGGCCTCCGAGGTCTGGCCGTTTCAATGGCGCATCGCCGTCGCTTGTATGTGCTCTTACTTCACGATCCAGGTCTTCATTCCCATCTTGTTCGCGCTGCGCGGGCCGGTGGAAGCCGGACAGATGGGCATGTCGCTC
>PMYF01000193.1 GCA_003171295.1 Acidobacteriota bacterium
GGCGGCGCTCCGCCGTTTCCTTACGTGCTCACCGGGACCCCGGGCAGCGTGGTCAAGCCGGGTGCGGTGGAGTTTGCGTCCAACTTCCGCAACCCGGAGATTCACCAGGGTGTGGTGGCTGTGGAAGAGACGCTGCCTAGCCACATGGAGGTGACCGCCAGCGCGATGGTGAGCCTGGGCCGGATGCTGCCCATCTCCATCGACACCAATCTCAACCTTCCGACGTCGCTACAGACCATCACCTACCAGGTGTGTGATCAGGCTCCCACAGGTCCCAACAATACCTCGTGTGGCTTCCTTGGCCTGGGGCCCATCAAGACCCCACAGATCACGGTTCCCTTCTACGCTTCCTGGCCGACAAGTGGAGGCGTTGTTGGGCGGCTCAACCCGGACTACCAGCAGATTACCCAGATCATGAGCCGGGCCAACTCGACATACGAGGCGGCGATGCTCAAGGTTGAACGCTATGGCCGCCGCGGGCTGAGCCTGCACGCGCATTACATCTACTCGCACGCGATGGACTGGAATCCGAACGAGAGCGCGCAGGCCGCCGGCAACGACGTGCTCGATCCGGCCAACTTCAGCCAGGAGTATGGGACCAGCAATTTGGACATGCGCCACTCGGCCGGCGGCATGGTGATCTATGAGGCGCCCTGGAAGCTGCGCGGCACAGTGGGAAAGTTTGCCAACGGCTGGATGTTGTCGGGCGTCGCGCAGTTCCGCAGCGGCTTACCTTACACCATGCGCACCTCGGGCTCGCTTCCCGAGGAGTTCACCACCGGCGGCGTGGCTATCGTGGGGCTAGGGCCGGGGATGAACGGGTCGGGCGGCGACAACCGCGTCTTCGGCCTCGGCAGCGACAACCAGGTTTATAACATCGGCCGCAACACGTACCGTTATCCGGCCACATGGAAGGCCGACCTGCGGCTGGGCAGGCGCTTCGACCTCGGGCACATGCGCCAGTTGGAGTTGCTGGCTGAGAGCTTCAACCTATTCAACCACCAGAACGTGACCGAGTTGGAGACGACAGGCTACACCATCGGGTCCGGCAACCCGCCAGGCACGCTCGGCACGCCGGGCACACTGCCTACGCTGAACTTCCTCACCGGCCTCAAAGTCAACTCCACCACCGGCCTCCCTATCCCAGCCTTCGGCCAGCCGTTGAACGTCAACGCGACCAACTTCTACCGCGAACGGCAGATCCAGTTTGGGCTGAGACTGAGGTTCTAGTTGCTCGGTGGGGGTGCAGGCGCGGGCGCTGGGGCCGGTGCAGGTGCGGGCGTGGCCTCAGCGGGCGCAGGGGCGGGCACGGGCGCAGGGGCCGGCGGCATCTTGTACAGGTTGCGGATGTAGTAGATGAGGTTCCACACCTCGTCGTCCTTGGCGCGGCCTGCCTCCTCGGCGGGCATCTTGCCCTTGCCATTGCGGATGACGATGAACAGCCCCTGGTCCGGCTTGTCGGCCAGCGTCTTGGGATCGCTCCAATCGTCGAGCGTCAGTTCCATGTCCTTGGCCAGATCGGTCTTGCCATTTCCGTTGTTCCCATGGCACATCGCGCAGTCCTGCCCATAAAGCTCTTTGGCGCGCGCCTGCGACTTGTCGGTAGGCTTGACCGGATTCTTTTGGCCGGCTGCGGGGGCCGGGGTGGCATCTTGCGGCATGGGCCCAGGGGCGGATGAGGCAGTAATCCCAAACAATACAACCGCAGAGACGAACAGCAACGGCTTCAGCATAACAGCCTCCTCAGTTGCGGATGCCGGTTCTAGGCATCTTGCAACCGAATCTTTTCTCGCACGAATTATATGCCAAATGAGCGGGCATAAGCTCGGCAGATGGAACAGATCAGATTGCAGGGCAAGTCGTTCAAGGGAATTGGGCCAGATTCCATGCGGCAAAGCCTCGCGACTTTCAGTGCCCAGGCCGCCAGCCACAGGCCAGATCCGGAGTGGCGGTCTTGCCGTCGAGGCGGAAGCAGGCAGCGCCGTTGATGTCGGTGCTGAAGGTGCGGACCCTGGCTGCTTCCAGCTCTTCCAACACTTCTATGCGTGGATGGCCGTAGCGGTTGTGCAGGCCGCAGGAGATGACTGCCCATTGGGGAGCCACGCGGGCCAGAAACTCCGGTCGCGTGGAGGTGATGCTGCCGTGATGGCCCACCTTCAGCAGGGTGCTAGCCAGGCCCTGCTCGGAGAGCATCGTCTGGGCGACCATTGCATCTTCGACGGGCGCCTCGGCGTCGCCTTCCAACAAAACAGAAGTTGCGCCGTAGACCACGCGCAGCACCAGCGAGTCGTTGTTGGCGGGCTCCGCGCCGGGCTGATAGTCGCGGAAAGGCGCCAGGACGCTAACCGAAGTTGGACCGAAGGAGAAGGCGTCACCGGCGCGTAGTGAGCGCACCTGCACATGCAGGCCGGCGGCCTCGTCAAGCAGCGCATTGTAAGCGCCGAAGCGGGGGTTGTTGCCCACCCAAAGCTCGGCGGGATGGAAGTTGCGCAGCACGGCGGGCAGGCCACCCATGTGATCGGAGTGGGCGTGACTGAGGGCCACCGTATCGAGGCGGCGAATGCCGCGCGACCACAGCACCTGAGAGACGACCTCCTCGCCGATGTCGAAATCCTGGGGAGCCTGACGCGGGCCGCCGCCAAAGCCGCCTCCATCCACCAGCAGGGTTTTGCCGTCGGGTGTAATCAACAACAATGAATCCCCCTGGCCTACGTCGATGGCTTCCATCAGCAATGCGTCGTGAGGGTGATCGATGGGGCGGGGCAGTACGGCGACGACGGCTGCCAGAAGCAGCGCGGCCAGAGAAGCGAGAGCGGCGCGGCGAGGCCAGCGGAGTCCAGTGGAAGCGGCAAGGCGGGCCAGCACGATGGCCGCCGCAAGCAGCGCGCAGAAGATGAGCGATTGACCGGGCAACGGCGCGGGAATCCGGAAGTCGCCCCAGGCCATCGAACCAAACAGATGTACCATCCAGATTCCGAAGTGAAGAAAGACAGCCACGATCATTGCTGGAACGACTGCGTAGGCCGGACCAATCAGAGTAAAGAGCAAAGTAACGAGCGCGGCAGGCATCAGGATGAG
>PMYF01000168.1 GCA_003171295.1 Acidobacteriota bacterium
GGATGAGTGGAGGGCCACGAACCGGCTGCATCTTTCGCTCGGACTTCGCTGGGACCTGAATCCTGCGCCTAATAGTGACCCGCAGCCTTACACCGTGAATCAGATCACGAATCTTGCCACGACGCAACTCGCGCCCGCAGGGACTCCTGTGTGGCACACGGACTATCGCGGTTTTGCTCCGCGCATCGGTTTAGCCTATCAACTTCGCCAAAAGCCCGGGCATGAAACCGTGGTTCGTAGCGGCTTTGGGGTTTTCTATGATACAGGGGATTTCTTCGCTCTTTACGGCACCTTTGGACAGATTGGAGTCGGATCTATCGTGGAATATCCAAACGCCGCTTTTCCGCTCACTGCAGCGCAACAGGTGTTGCCTCCTCCAAGTGTTGCGTCTCCCTATGTCACCTTGGTTGCAGCGGATGATCCTCACCTGCGGCTGCCCTACACATTGCAGTGGAATGTTGCGGTCGAGCAAGCACTCGGGACGAAACAGACGCTGACGGTTTCTTACGTAGCTGCCGGAGGGCGAAAGTTTCTCCATGCGGAGCTCCTTTATCCTCCGACCAACCCGAACTTTGCATTGGGAAATGGCTTATACCTTACCACCGGCAGTTCAACTTCGGACTATGACTCGCTGCAGGTGCAGTTCCAGCGCCGCCTCTCTCGAGGTCTGCAGGCGCTTGCCTCCTACACCTGGTCGCACGCGATTGACGATCTCTCAAACAATGAGGCCCTCTCCGCCACCCTGCTCCGTGGCAACGCCGACTTTGACGTGCGTCACAGCTTCTCCGCAGCGCTCACCTATGAAGTGCCGGGCAGCTACAAGAATCCAATTGCAGGAGCACTCCTAAAACATTACGACATCGACCTACGGCAGACCGCACGGTCTGCTTTGCCCGTCGACATTTACTCCGGGTATGCAACCCTATCCAACGGCCAGTCCGTGAACCAGGTACCGAACCTTGTCCCCGGTGTCCCTGTTTATTTAAGTACTCCGAGTGCGCCAGGTGGGCGGGTGATAAATATTAACGCATTCAGCACACCGGCGGCGAACCAAAACGGAGATGAACCGCGAAACTTCGCACGCGCCTTCGCAGTCTGGCAAACGGATCTGGCAATTCGACGCGACTTTCCTCTGCATGAGCGGTTGAAGCTCCAATTCCGTGCCGAGTCCTTCAACATTTTCAACCATCCAATTTTTGGCAACATAGACAACTTCACCACTGATGGCCCGACGTTATTCGGCCGAGCGAACAACACTCTGAACGAGTCACTCGGCGGTCTCAGCTCTCTGTATCAGATGGGTGGTCCACGATCGCTTCAGCTAGCGCTGAAGCTGATCTTCTAAAACATTAGAGAGTCGAAGCAGCGGCGTCCGAGGACGCCGCTGCTTCGAGGGGGTACATTTTTATGCTAGGGTCTATCTGGGTACGGCGCTGCCTTCTCCTAAGCTTGTCCACGCTTCTTTGCGCAAATCTTGCTCAGCCGCAAGCGCCTCAAACTCAACGCCCTTTCCAGGTCAATGACCTTTTTGCACTAGAAGACGTGGGCCACGGATACGGTGGTCCTTTTTCTTTCTCAGCGGATGGGCAGAGGCTTGCCTTCACTCGGGTGCGGTCAAAAAAAACATGGGTTAACCACAAATGGGAGTTCCTCTGGGGTAACGAGGGAGGTGACATTTGGGTTCAGTTGGGCGTCAAGGACCAGCCATTCAATATCACGAATGGCACTAAGGATGGCTCCGGGTGGTGGTCGCCGCAGTGGTCCCCGGATGGACGCAAGCTCGCAATGCTCTCGACGCGGGGTGGGAATGTGCGGGTTTGGGTCTGGGATGTAAACACACAGCAATTGCGACAACTCAGTATCCGCGGCATTGACCTGGGGGGTGACCTACTAGAGCGTCCATACCTATGGGTTGACTCGGAACATCTCCTTTACCCTGTTGTTCCCATTGATGAACAGCCTCTGGTAATGAAGGTTGAATTACAGACGCCGACGATCGCCACCGCCGCATGGCCCAAAGTGCCGAAAGGCGAGGAAGTCACGGCGAGCGTACTCGATAGTGGGGTTCCAGTCGACCTGAGCAAGCGGCCACAAAGTGATCTATTACTCGTTGATGCGTCCACCGGGGGCGAAAAAGTAATCGAGCACGGAAGCACGCTGGGATGGCAGCTATCAACGAATGGGAAGACCGTCGCGTTCACCCGTCAGATTTCGGCATTTCTGCCCGAGGCCGATATGCCGTTGTCTTTTGATTACTCTGGACTCTCGACGATTGAATTGGTGACCCTGCAAGGTACGCCGGTCGCCGTTCAAGGCGAACTCAGTCGGGATGTTCTGACTGGATCCCTTCGATGGTCGCCGGACGGGAACGAACTGGCATTTTTCGGTTACACCGCTGGGCGCGAGGAGTCGCCGCTTCTCTACCGGTTGAATGTGTCCAACCATACTGTTGTCTGGCGATCTCTCAAGGGTCTGGATGTCGTCCCGATTGTGCGGGAGAAAGCGCAACTCGAATGGACGGCGA
>PMYF01000028.1 GCA_003171295.1 Acidobacteriota bacterium
CGGTGATCCTGGCCATGGGCGCGGGTCGCAAGGCCGCCGCGTCGATTCACGAGTACCTGACCAGCGGAGAATGGTAGAGGGTAGCTACTAACTCTTCACCGAGCGTCGATTAAGGTTCGTGGTTTCCCACCCTTGCGGCAAAAACAAAGACGCCACAAGGATGGGGCACCCAGCATTTGTTGGTCATCCATGAACGGCTTTCCAAATTTGGACGACTTTCCAAATTCCGAAGGAGGAGATGAAAATGCCGCCTGAGATCATCAAAATCATTCCTAGTCGATCATGGCCTCGAACCGTAATAGTGAGGGCCATAGCAGGGCCGGTGTAGGCGTTTGCTGGTTTGATTCCTAGTTGGGTCTTGTGATGTTTCCACTCTCCCAGTCCCACGAGAAAAATACCGGCTGAAAGGAGCTGTAGTTCTGGATTCGTCAGTCCGTAGGCCGGACGAAAAAGTGAGACGACCAGGACAACTATTCCCAGGAATGTCAGGGCTTTGTACCACTCAGCGGTTAGTAGCACTATCAGTGCTTTGAGTACACCTGAAATGTCCATGTCCATTGCTTTCATCTCCGGCGCCCAGGGGTAGCGCATATCCTGCCATAACATACCTCCTAACACGATTCCGTACAAGTCGGACACTGTGTATGCGTACAAATCTAAACCAACATTTAGAATTTGTACGGAAGGCAATTGTCGCGCCAGTGGCGCGACAATTGAGGCGCTACCTGGTCGATTTCGTCGCCTATTACAGTGCTTCGACCAACCGCCATGGCGCAGCGGAATTTGGGCTTAGAACCCCTCCCCAGAGGACAATCTTTGTAATATTCGGATGGAGGCTAACCGTTGGAACCTAAGAAAATTCATGTCAGCGTCAGCGCCGTTATCAGCGACGTAAACCTAGTGGCGATGAAATGGGCACGGGACCATGCGGGGGAGCGGCTAGGTACGAAATGGTACGATGGCGAAGCGGGAACAGGCCCTAGCGAGAAATGGCCCGTCTCAGAATCGGTCCGGCTGACAATTCGAAAGATTATGACGGAGGCATTCAGTCGCGAGACTTGCATGAGCGAATTGATCGAACGCATCAGGGTTGCCGGAGGGTTCACAGAGGAACAGGCGCGGACCGTTGCCGAAACGGAAACCAAGTTCGCACAATGTCACGGTAATCTGGCAGCATGGAAGCGTACAGGTGTAGTGAAGTCAATCAAATGGCTTAAAAGCAGCCTCCACAAAGGGCGAGATGTATGTGATTTGAACTTGGAGGCGGGCGCTGTCTTGTTGGGACAGACATTCCCATCTGGGGATGAAGTGCCACCGGCGCACATCGGGTGCTGTTGCTCCCCGTGTATAGCAGAGCTTAACGAAACTAAGCAGCCTAATCCTGGGTGATCTCGTTCCAACGCCCTGGGACTGGTGGAACTAGCATGGTAAACAATCTGTCTTGTGCGAATTAGGTTTCTGTTCAATGATGCTGCCAAGGAGAAACACCATGAGCATCCTTATTGTTACCTCTGGAGAATACAAGGGTCGTTATGTCGGGCAGCAATGTTCTGGCCCGCGCGTGAACCCAGTCCTCAATCAGAATCCAGAAATGCCTGTATTCGGTACTGGATATTCGCTATTCATTCAGGAGAAGTTCGCCTTCCATTTTGAAATTGATTCGAACGCAGTCGCAGTACAGACAGGTCTCAGGAAGTGTCACGTGGACACGAAGGTGGTTCACTTCTAAGCTCTTCGTGCAAACGGACCTGAACTTTGCCCTGATCTCTGCTGAGAGACGCGTGAACAGACCTGCGTTTGGTGGGAGAATTTCCAGTCGCGGTCTCGACAACTACACGAAAATAGTGTACACTGATTCCGTATGAAAAATATCACCTTGAGCGCCGACGAAGATCTGATTGAGCGGGCGCGCTTGATTGCGCGCGGGCAGCGCAGAACAGTGAACGATGCCTTCCGTGAATGGCTTGCGCAATTTGCTCAGAGCGCGGGAGACGCCCAGGGCTTCGATGCGCTGATGAAGCGGTTGCAACACGTCGATGCGGGCCGGCGCTTCAGCAGGGACGAATTGAATGAGCGATAGATTCTTTCTGGATACGAATATCTTCGTTTATTCCTTCGATCAACGCTCCGCCGCAAAAGCCCCGAGAGCCAAGCAACTTATCCGCGAGGCTCTGACGACGCAGAAGGGTGTCATCAGCTATCAAGTCGTGCAGGAATTCTTCAATGTGGCCCTGAAACGGTTCTCCCAACCGATGCAGATTGCGGATGCAGAGCAGTATCTGAGCACGGTTTTCCGCCCACTGCTCGGCGTGCATTCCTCGCAGGCACTCTATGCGGAGGCATTGCATCTCCACGCCCAAAGCGGGCTTTCCTGGTACGACTCCTTGATCGTCTCGGCTGCGATCCAGGCGCGGTGCGACCTACTATTTACCGAGGATCTCCAGCACGGTCAGCGCTTCGGAACTCTCCAGGTCAGGAATCCCTTCCTCTGATCACTATTCCCTGTTCCCTGTCTTGAAAAAAATGGGCGGCAAGGTTTTATCCCTGCCGCCGCCCGTCCCTGGGTTGTCTTGAAGTTACTGCAATTGTTCGGTAAAAACTAACTCTGAGCTACTGCAAAAGCTTGGTCACTTCCTGCTGCACACTGTTAGCTTGCGCTAATGCCGCGATGCCGGTCTGCGAGAGAATCTCGTATTTCGACATGTTCGACGTTGCCGAAGCATAGTCGGTGGCCTGGATCGCGTTCTGCGCGGAAACCACGTTCTCCTGCTGCGTGCTCATCACCTGGCTGATCGAGTTCAGCGTATTGATCTGCGCCCCGATGTAGCCATCCTGCGCCGCCACGTAGGTGATGGCCGCATTCAGCACCGACTCCGCATTTTGCGCATTGCCCTGCGTTGTCAGATTGGTGTTCGACAGGTCCGCCGTCGTGTCGCCGCCCGTCGCCGTCACGTAACTGATGGTTGTGGTTGCAGCCGTGGAGTTGTAGTTTGAGGTGGTCGCGCCCGTGGTGGTGTCCGTCACGTCAGCGTTGGCCGCCGCGATGGTCACATTCGCATTCGTATTGCTGAGCAGGATGCCCGTGTCGCCGCCGGCCACCGCGCCGTCGCCTACCGCTGCCGCGGTGGTAAAGCTGGCCGTCACGCCCGGAATTCCATCCTCGTTGATCTCGGAGATCAGCCCGCTCACCGTGGTCGCCGTAGTGGTCAGCGTGCTGGTCGTCCCATCGGCGTTCGTGATCGTGAACATGATGCCGGTGCCGCCAACCGTATCGCTCTGCGTGGCGGCAGTGCTCAATACCGGACCGGCTGCGTCGGCTGACAAATCGACAAACAGCCCTGCGCTGCTCTGCTGCACCGAGCCGCCCGCATCGCCCACGCTGGCCGAGGTC
>PMYF01000912.1 GCA_003171295.1 Acidobacteriota bacterium
CCGTGTACCGGCTCTTCTTCATCCCAGTCCTCCCGTTCAGATTACGAGAGAACTCCAGTTTCAACTGGTTGAGTTTTCCGGGGGCAGGTCAGGAGCGCACTCGCAAATCTTCCGTAATAGCCCAAACCCACTCAGCGGACCGTCAGCTAAGGTCACTCTGATTAGGGCCACATCCACTGCTCTCGACCGCACTGCTTTGATCGCGTCCTCTTCGTTTGTCGTCGTCGCGATTACATGAAAATGCTTATGCCGGTTCAGCGCCTGCATCATCAACTCACGCGTCAGCATGTTTGGAGATGCGAAAAGAACGGAAATGTCACCTCGCTTCGGAGATATCATCCACACGCTCCACTAATCGCCTTCGGTGCTACAGGCCCTGCAGATACAGTAAACCGGGATTGCCAGGCTGCCTTCCCGGGTGTACAAAATTATACACCTTGCCGTCTTCGTTTGGGGCGGATCTTTGCCTTCGGGTAGTGTCCTCTTAGCGCGTTGCTGGGGAGACAAACGGCGGAATGGTCAGAATGGGCCATTCTTATTGGCCAAAACGCGTTTAAGCGGAAATGACTGAAGACAGCCTGGTTTTCCCGCTGGCCCATCATCATGGTGATGAGACGACGATGGCTACAGTGATAAGAAGCACTATAGATTGGTGAAAGGCCACGATGGTCCCCGGATTTTTCGGCTTGAGATTTACGGCATGGAAAAGCAGGAATCCCACCGCGACCTGTACGACGGCCAGATAAAAGGCCACGGGATAGGCCGGCATTAGCCAGCCCAAGGTAGCCACGATGGTCAGGGCGGCGACGATATGGGCCGCCACAGTCCAATGGGCAGGTCGCTGCGGTCTATAAAAAGCCCCAATGGGCTGACCGAAACCGCGTTGCCCGGTGGTCATGCCCCCCCGGAACACCGCCAGCAAAAGCGCATGGAGGGCTGCCATGAATTTGAGATAAGACCAAAATTGAATGCCGGGGAGAGCAAGGCAGGTGAGATAACTGAGAAAGACCCCATAGGCGAGGAGTCCATGGATGCCATGCACAAAGGCCGGTATCCGACCGGAGAGAACATGGAGGGTTCCTATACCGAACAGGGCGGCGATGATCACCAGCGCCAAACCGTTAATAGTCGCCGAACTCGGCGCGAGAACGACCAGGGCTAGCGCAATGAGGCCCACCAAAGTGGCTACCAACCGATGCGCCGCCTCGGGATCCCCCCGGATCATCAACACCAGGATATTTTGGGTATATGGCCAGCGGGTCCCCAGAGAGAGCCCATAACCAAATCCCTCGACAATGCTGCCGAGAAGGATCAGGATACCGGCCAGGGTTACCTCGGTCAGAAACAGGCCGCCCACCAGCGCCGCTCTGCCCGAATGCAGGCCAGCGCTCGCCTTCCAGATGCCGGCGAGTATGGCGCCCGCCACCAGACAAGCCATGACCAGCCCTATAACGCGCACCGTGCGCGTCATTTCTCCATCGATGGCTGAGGAGACGGGCACTGCTACCGTAGAATGCTGTGCGGAGTTTCGCTCTTCAGCAACGCTGCGGTTTGCCATTGCTTTGAACCGGAATTTCTATTTTGAATTCACGACTCCGAACCAATATACATCCAGCTGCGCCTGCCGAGCCCGTTTTCGCACCCGTTTCCATCCCAAAGACCCGAGCGTGCCCGGCAGGGCCTTTGCTGGGAACAAAAAGCCATGATTTGCCCCATTTCGAAGCGATCTCTCAGACACCCCTCCCTCAACTCCCCTCCGTCGTCCAGATTGGTTTCGCCTTCCTGCCGAGCCTACCCGGCTGGCAGCGGCAAAGCCTCTATCTGCCGCAGCATGCTTCCGAACAGGCGCCGCGTCAGGTGGCTCTCTGCCAACAGCAGCCAGTAGTAACGGGCATGCTTAATCAGCCATCTGCCCGTCTTCGCCACGTTCGCACCCGCATGAACATTGACGGTTGCAGCGATCCGATGATTCAGAGTTACAACTCAAATCGAAGAGAATACGTTTGCTTGGAATATGTACTCTATGCGCATCTTCGGCTCATCAGTGCTGCCTATGAGGTTATAACTACGCGGAGTCGCTAGAGAAGCATGACTCTAACCCGAAGCAGAAAGACTTCTCTAATCCTTGCCCCGGCCAAAGGGCCCGCCAAACCCGCCGAAGCACGAACTCAGGCCAGGACCGATGTCTCTAGCGTGGCGCTACGCAGTCGGGATAAACGGCCCCGAGTGTTTCGGTTTCTTGTGGGCATTTCCCCCGGCGCGTATATTGAGATTCCTTAATCCAGTTTTCACTGTTCACCGGTTGCGGGTGGATTGAAAGTGGTAAGCACATGCACAGTGTCATTGAACTGCGAAGAGCCAAACGCTACCTGTTGAGCGTTCCGGCGCTCTTCACGTGGGCGCCCCCGGACGGGAAACCGCGAAACGGCAAGGGCGTTACTCGTGACATCAACGCTTTGGGGGTCTACGTTCAGACGGATTCATTGCCGCCAGTCGGAGCACGAGTCCAGATGGAGGTTGTGCTCCCCAAGTTGGCGGATTCCAGCCCCGGAATGCACTTGCAAGGCGAAGGCATAGTTCTTCGGTGCGAGAGCGGCGACGCGACTAAACGTGGTTTTGCCGCTTCGGCACTGTTTTACCCCGAAGCGACAGAAGCAGTTCTGTCGCAACTCAAAGCTTCCGGGCAGATTGTTTAAGCCAGGTTGATAAGCTGGCGCGCAATGTTCGACGCGCCTCTTCGATAGGCAGTTTTTCCTTCGAAGAGGCTGTGGAAAAATGGACTTACCGAGTAAGGATGGCGAAGCTTTGTTTGAAATTGTCGAGCGAGCGACGAGTATAGAGAACTACGGAGCAGTCTGCGCCAGTGCGGATACCGTACTGCGGTGGTTTGCGCTCTACACCACTCCCCGCCACGAAAAGCATGTTTCCGAAATACTGGCGCAGCGCCAGATCGAGACTTTCCTGCCGCTCTATCGGACGACCCGGCGATGGAAGAAGAGCCGCCCGGTCGTTCTGGAACTGCCTCTCTTCCCGACCTACGTTTTTGTCCGCATCGCACGGGAGGCGCGGGGCGCCGTCCTGGGCATGCCGGGGGTGCTCTCGATTGTGGGCTCGGGGCGAGAACCGTGGCCCGTACCCGATCTGGACATCGAAGCCATCCGTCTTGGCTTGCAGACGCGCAAGATCGAGCCGCATCCGTACCTGACCGTGGGCGAAAGAGTGCGCATCAAGGCTGGGGTGATGACCGGCGTGGAGGGAGTCTTGATCCGCAAGAAGAACGACCTCCGCGTGGTTCTTACCCTGGACGCAATCATGCGCAGCGTAGCCGTGGAAGTCGACGCCGACGATATCGAGCCGGTCGGTACCCTCGCCAAAAGTCACGCCATTCCCTGGACGGCCCAAGCTGAGCGGGGGACTCCGCCGGCTTGGGCGCGCACGTAAACCCACGCCCCGAAAGGGGTATGAATCAAGACAATGTCCACCGTCACAGCTGCCCAGACAACTGCCGTTTATGCCGCGGCCGGTCATGCAATTCAGTATCCCCATAGACCTGGCCTTTCGGCGATCCTTGTCCTCGCCGCAGACATTCTCGGGCTGAGCCTTGTCCTCTGGGCATTCTTGGGTAATACGATAATCGGGCGATACGCCGTGCGGGGCGGATGGTTACCGTTATGGCCGTTATTGCCACTCTTTCTTGTGCTTTACGCGTTTTTCGATGCATATCCTGGGGTCAACGTCAATCCGATAGATGAGATCAGAGGTATATCGCTTGCCAATTCAAGCGCATTTCTCTTTATCTGTGTAATCCTCGCGTTACATCGAATAGCAGTCGTTCCACAACTAATTTGCCTGTCTGCATGTGTCAGTGCCTGTGTTGTGATACTCGTGATGCGAGTCGCAGTCCGAAAAATCGGGTCAAAGTTTGATTGGTGGGGCTACCCGGTTGTGCTGTTCGGGGGCGGACCAGTGGCGCGATCGGTTTTACGCAAACTTAAGAGTCAGCCGCACCTTGGCCTGAATCCAGTCGCAATGGTTGCTGACCACTTTGCCGAGAGGGAAATTGACGGTATCCCGTTATACAAATCCGAACACGTGGGCCGGTTCGCATCCTGCGGCGTAAGGCACGCCATCGTGGCTGCGCCGGAATTGTCCCAGTCAGAATTTGCTGAGGTGGTCGAACGAGGGGGAGATGCCTTTCCGCATCTGATCCTCATTCCTAATACGGATTCCATTTTGAAGGTTGGATCCTATACGCGAGATCTAACGGGGCTTCTGGGACTTCAGGTCCGGAACAATTTGCTTGGTGGAGGATCGCGAACTGCCAAGCGGGTGATCGATTTGGCATGTGCCACGGCGCTGATACTCTTATTGCTTCCGCTATTTGCGGTCATTTCGCTTGCGGTTGTAGTGGAGTCGGGGCTTCCCGTGTTCTACTTCGACAAAAGATTGGGCCGCGGAGGCAGGACCTTTTACATGTGGAAATTCAGAACCATGGCTCCGAACTCCACCGTGGTCCTGGAGCGCCATCTGGCAAAGAGCTCCGAACTGCAGAAGGAGTGGGACCAGTACCAAAAGCTACGAAACGATCCTCGTACCACCAGAGTAGGAAAGGTTTTACGAAGAACCAGCCTGGACGAACTTCCACAATTGTGGAACGTGATCAAGGGCGAAATGAGCTTAGTCGGTCCACGTCCGATTTTTGAATTTCAATTGGCCAAATACCCGGCGGCCTACTCCGAATATGCGAAGACAACTCCAGGAATAACCGGGCTGTGGCAAGTATCCGGACGCAACCGCACGACCCTCGCGCAGCGAATTGCCCACGACGTATACTACGCCCGCAACTGGTCCGTCTGGATGGATATATACCTGTTGGCTAAGACGGTGCGTGCCATTCTGACCAGAGATGGCGCGTATTGAAGCAATCTATTTCCTTGAGAACCGTTTGTGAGATGTTGTCGCACTCGACCTTTTAGTCGCTTCGGTCCTCTCGTCGGCGATGGAGGCTGCTCAGGGCAAAAGCACTATAACCGGACGTCTAGGATAAGAGAGCGTTCCGACAAATCGTACTAAGTAGGTTTCTGTGAAATTGGACCCCAGAAAGTCTCGGGGGAGGTGAAGTTCGAAATGAAGTACTCAATCATCGCATTGGCGGCACTGATCGTGACAGTAGTGAGTCCAGTTGTCGCCCAGGGCACTGTGACTCCCGCCACGACGGGGGCTAGTTCGTCTTCGAATGTTGTCGCCTCAACATATGCGACCCCGGGGCTTCACGAACGGAATCCACGCTATCAACTCCGAAGAGGCGACACCTTCGATCTTGATTTTGAGCTGTCACCCGAATTCAATCAGACCGTAGCTGTGCAACCAGATGGCTATGTAACTTTGAAGGGCGTTGGCTCGATTTATATCGAAGGCCAGACAGTGCCGGAGCTGACGGAAACCGTAAAGACCGCTTACGCGAAGATTCTGCACGACCCAGTCATTACAGTTGCCCTAAGAACTTGTTGAAATAGGCACTCTTTTGCGACGGGGCAGTTCTGTTGTCCGTCTAACCGGTATGCGCGGAGACGAGCGGGTTCAGGACGG
>PMYF01000835.1:0-6189 GCA_003171295.1 Acidobacteriota bacterium
AGATGCCCGGCCACTCGACGGAGGTTCTGGCGGCGTACCCGGAACTGGCCTGCGACCTGCCTGAGCCCCGGGTGTTTGAGGTGCATCCTTTCTGGGAAGGCGACGTGGAGCTGACGCAGCCCCTGTGCGCCGGTAACGACAAGACCTACGCCATGTACCAGGACATCCTCGGGGAAGTCATGGACCTGTTCCCCTCCCCATTCATTCACGTGGGCGGCGACGAAGTGCCGAAAGACGCCTGGAAGAAGTGTGCGCGCTGCCAGATGCGTATCAAGGCGGAAGGATTGAAGAACGAAGAAGAGCTGCAAAGCTATTTCATGCGCCGTATCGAGAAGATCATCGAAGCGAAAGGCCGGCGGATGATCGGCTGGGACGAAATCCTGGAAGGCGGCCTCGCGCCCGGCGCCACCGTGATGTCCTGGAGAGGCACCAAGGGTGGCGTGGACGCGGCCCAGTTGGGCCACGACGTGGTGATGACGCCCAATCCCTATGCCTACTTTGATTACACCTATCACACCACACCTACGGCGAAGGTCTATTCCTACGACCCGGCGGCCAAGGAGTTTACCCCCGCCATGGCCCAGCACATCCTGGGCGTTCAGGCCAGCATGTGGACCCACATCGCGGTCACGGAAGCAGCCATCGACTACCAGATCTATCCCCGGTTGCTGGCACTGGCGGAGGTTGCGTGGACGCCGCAGTCGATCCGAAATTGGAGCGATTTCGAGTCCCGGCTCAGCAAGCACGAGCGACGCTTACTCGCGCTCGATATTCGGTATTGCGATGCCGCCGCCACAGGCAGGAAGCTGGGCGCGTGGCAGTCAGCGGAACTTGCGGGCGAAACGCCTCGCCAGTTTGAGTGGGAGGCCACCCCGGCCCTTCCGCGGGCCGGAGAAGTTGAAGTGCAGGTGCGGCGTGACGACGGCGAGAAGAGGACTTACGTGCGCTCGGTCGAGCTGCTCGAAGATGGCATGGAGATCAGTCAGGCCGCCTTCCCGGGACCTCTGGATAAGTACAATGACGTGAACATCGGCTGGCTCGCGGTCGGCAAGCGCAAGACCGGCGCGCGTTATACCGTGCGCGTCACGCTCCAGGGCTCCAAGGAAGGCGCCGTGTCCGGCAGCGTATGGATCATGGGACCGCACATACCCGAGGGCAGGGCTCAACCGTGATCTGCGTGTTGGCGCTTTCACAGGCTGCGGAAAAACCGCCAAAGCTGTCATCCTGAGGAGCCGCAGGCGACGAAGGATCTCCGCATTTGCNNGAGTTTTTCCGCAGCCTGTTTCACCGCCGCCGGCGGCGGGCCGGAAGGCGCAAGGACGTCCTGCTGGGTGCGAAGCCGCTGGAAGTCTCAAGGCAGGGGCAGCGGCACACCTTTCTGGGAGGTCCACTCCTTCATGTAGTCCGTGTACAAGTAGTTCACACCCACGGTTTCAAGCGTTGCCGGCAGAGTCTGGTTCAGCATGCGATATTCTTTTTCCACGCGCGCACAGTTCTCCTTGATGAACTGTGCGAGAAGCGCGGTGGCATCCGCATCTTTTCCTGCCTTGATTTGCCGCAGGGCCTCGGCTTCCACCCGCGCCTGCCGCTCCATCTCCCAGCGTTCGGTCTGGTCGAACACGCCCCGGACGGTGGGAGCCAGGGCCGGGTGATTCAGGTCACACAACAGCTTCACGCGATTCGCCCACCACCAGGGAGAATCCGATGCATACGCGCTTGTCCCGATCGCGTAAGAGGAGGGAACCCTGGGGCCATGCAGGTAGAAGGGCTTGAAGACGTTGCAGCAAGGATTGGAAAAGCTTGCCCAATAGACCTGGCGAAGTTGCGGAGGCATCTCAGCTCGCAATTGCACCACCATGGAGGCCGCGGAATGGTAACCGGACTGTGGCGAGTCATGCATGCAGGGCGTGGGCCAGAAGGTTTCGGGCGCCGCCCAGCGCGGCTCCACCAGGGTCCCCTCCAGGTGGCTGCGGGCAATTTGCATCATGCTGGCGGGAGTGACGTGCGCAAAGTCCCTGCGCAGGCAACTCAGGGTCATGTTGCGGCGTATCTGCATGCCGCCCGCGTTCTTGGAATCCTTTCTCCAGTAGTCACCGTACGCCCGCGCGAAGTTGAAGTCTTGCGCGGATTTTGCCCACCCCATTTCCACCGCGTGCTCAACCAGGCGCGGATGCGCTTCGTCCCAATCCCTCTCAATGGAATAGATGTTGGAGATCGAATAGACGCCGTGGGTGATGCGCTTGGCCGCCCAGTACCGGCCCGCAGTCTCGAGCACCCAAGCCTCCTGTGGGTCCGCAATGATGTAGCTGTTATGATAATTCGCCTTGCCCCACTCCCCCGCGTGCTCGCAGTCGCCGCTCTGGCCATACTTCTCGAGCAAATCAATCATCACATGCATCGCTTCATAAGCGGTTTTGCCGCGCTCCAGGCCCAGCCGCAGGAGGTCCATGCCCAAGAGGCCGTCCCCCCACTGCACGGGTTCCTTGGAAAACACCGCCTCGTTGCCGATGGCCACGCCCTGCTCATTCATCCCCGTCTCGTAACCAAAGGCCCACCAGAGCTTGGAGCCAAGATGCTCGTAGGTTTCGGCGACCTGGGGAATCTCAATGTAAGTGCACTTCACCATCTCGCCCGGCGCATGCCGCTCGCGGGCAAACTGCACCAAGACCTGGGCTTCCATCGGCGGACGGTCACTGTTCTTGGCCAAAATCACCGAGTGGTCGGCCGTCGCGTCCGGCAACGCTACCCAGGTATCACAGGCGCGCACCGCTGCCCCCAAACCCCCGGCAAGAGCGATCATCGCCATCACCCCAGCACTCATCCAACGCTTCCCCGTCATGCTCGCCTCCGGACGATTTCCCATCGGACCCTTCCCTCGTCCCAAACTATAGGGCAGCCGCTTGCCCGACTCAATCCTTAATTATGGGAACACCCGAGCGTACGTTCTGGCGCTTGGGCCCCCGTTGGATGCGAGTGGTTTGCAACCATGCCGAACCCCCTGACGGCCCAGCATGGAGATCCCCCGCCTCCCCGCCGAAGAGCCCATGCCCAATATCCCATCCTTCAATCGCGCCACGGGCCGATCGGGTGATTATCACTCCTCTTGACAACTGGTGTTATAACGACTATCCTTGTATTCATGGTTGGCAAGCACAAGGATGGCATCAAGCAGGATAAACCCTTTACCAGTCTCGAAGCCGAGGTCTTCCTCAACTTGATGCGCACGGCTGACCTGTTCGCCCGTAGCGGCGAGGCAATCCTGAAACCCGTGGGGCTCTCGCTCACCCAGTACAACGTCCTGCGCATCCTGCGCGGCGCCGGGGAGCAAGGCCTCTGCTGCCGGGAGTTGGCTGAGCGCATGATCACCCGCGATCCGGACGTCACGAGGCTCCTCGACCGGCTGGAGCGGCGCGGCCTCCTGGCGCGGAGCCGGGACAGCAAGGATCGGCGCATTATCACCGTACGCATCTCCGCAGCAGGGCGCAGAATCTTAAAGGACCTGGACACGCCGGTGGCCAAGCATCACCGCAAACAACTGAGTCATATGGGCCAGGGCGACCTGCGCAGACTCGCCGAGCTCCTGGTGGCGGCGCGTGAAACATAGAAGCTTCCAGTGCACCAAATAGGTGTTGTAACAATTAGCGTGTCAACGTCAGAAGAAAATAAAGGCGGCAAGACATGACAATCACAAAAACGAGAAGGGCAAGGAGGCTTGATGCCAGCAGAAAATAGATTGGACCCCGCGCAGGAAACGCCGGCCCCGATCCATGAGCTCCTGGCCCGTCGCTGGAGCCCGCGCACGTTTTCGGCGCGCCCCGTCGAGGCGGCGAAGCTCACGCGGCTATTCCAGGCAGCGCGCTGGGCGCCGTCGAGCTTTAATGCCCAGCCCTGGGCATTCGTGTTGGCCACGCAAGAAGACGCGGTCGGGCATGATCGCCTGCTCAGGACCCTGGCCGAAACCAATCGGCTGTGGGCGCAGGAGGCCCCGGTTCTGGTCCTTGCGGTCGCCCGCCTTGATTTCGCCCATAACGGCACGCCGAATCGCCATGCTCTCTATGACCTGGGGCAGGCGGTCGCGAACCTGACCGTGGAAGCGACTTCGCTCGGTCTCCATATTCACCAGATGGGCGGATTCGACCCGCGCTTGGCGCGGGAACTTTTCGCCATTCCCGCGGGCTTTGAGCCCGCCGCAGTATTGGCCCTGGGTTACCCGAGCGGGGCAGCAGTGCCTCCGGTATCACGCACGCGCAAGTCCCTGGCGGATTTCGTCTTTACCGGAAGCTGGGGCCATCCGGCTCTGTTGGACTTGGAAATGAAATCCGAAACCCGGCCTGCTTAAGCCGGCACGAGAGCTTTCGGGCGACAAGCGCTGCACGTACTGCTCTTCGTGTTAGCCAGACTTTACCGTTAAAACGTCGGGCCGGATGGTACTGCGGCGAAGGAATCGCGAGTCGCCGGTCATCTCAGAAATCAACCCTTAAGGAGCACACCATGCTAAAGATGTTATTCCGGACGGAGGACGACAAAGTACTGACGATCCTGCGACTGATTCTGGCCGTAGTCTTCCTGGCGCACGGCTCCCAGAAAATGCTTGGCTGGTTTGGAGGCTACGGCTTCAAAGCGACAATGGGGTTCTTCACCCAGACTATGCATATCCCCGCAGCCCTCGCTTTTCTCGCTATCTCCGCGGAATTCTTCGGCGGCCTGGGACTGCTCCTCGGCTTGCTGAGTCGCGTTGCCGCCTTCGGGATCACCGTGAATATGCTCGTGGCGGTCTTCATGACCCACTTGCCGAACGGCTTCTTCATGAATTGGACCGGTCAGCAGAAGGGGGAGGGCTTTGAATTCCACCTTCTGGTAATCGCTCTGACCCTGGCCCTGATGATCAGAGGCGCCGGGGCTTTCTCGCTCGACCGCGCGATCAGCGGGTCGATGCACCGCGAGTAATCATCGGCGGGCTCAGACCGGGAAGCCACGGGGCTAAATAGTCTGCGAATGGTAAAATATTTTGAGCACCCCCATGCGTGAATTCCCATCGCAACCCGAGATTCTGAAGGTTTTCGAGCAGGACCCCCACAAGACGTTTCGGCTGCGCGAACTGGTGATCGAGCTCGGCTTACGTTCAAGCCAGGCGCGCGAGCTCAAGCAGGTCTTGAAAGACCTTTCGCGCCATCGCCATATCGTTTACCTCAAGAAGAACCATTTCGCGTTGGCGAACAAGGAGCGCCACGCCGCTGCGGGGGACCCGCCGCGGGCTTCCTCGGGCATCACGCCAGCCGCACGGGCTCGCGGGCCGAACGTGGTCGGCGGCCGCCTGATCGCCCATCGCGATGGCTACGGCTTTGTAGTGCCCGACGCACCGCTGGCGGGCACTGACCTTGACATTTTCATCTCCTCCGACGGCATGGGCTCAGCCATGCACGGGGACCGCGTGGAAGTGCAGGTGCTGCGCGCCAAACCCGATGGGCGCGTGGAAGGCCGCATCCTGCGCGTCGCCGAACGCGCGCAGAAGACGGTGGTGGGCCAATTCCATTGCGGCGCTCGCTACAACTACGTTCTGCCGTTCGATCCTCGTATCCCGTTTGAGATCGTCATTCCGCTTGGCCAAGAATGGCCGGACGACGCGGAGGCCGGCGGCGAGAATCCCACAGACAAGAAGTCCCGTAGCCGGGACCGCCAGTTTGGGGGCGAGTCGGAGGGCGGAGGCACGCCGCCGCGAGCGCCAGGCCGGCGTACAGCGCGTGACCTGGAAGGCCTGATCGTGGATGTCGAACTCACCAGCTTTCCACGCCCTGCGGCGTTGCCACGTGGTCGCGTTATCGAAGTGCTGGGCCGGCGCGACGAATTCGGGGTAGACGTGGAAATTGTGATCCGCAAATTCCACCTGCCACACCGCTTTCCCACAGAGGTGCTGGCAGAAGCGAGCGCTGCGCCCCAATACATCCCGGAGCACGACCGCGCTGGCCGCCGTGATTTTCGCGGGCTACCCATCGTTACCATTGACGGTGAGACCGCCAAGGATTTTGACGATGCGGTTTACGTGGAGCGCCTGCCGGGGGGGAATTATCTTCTGCACGTTCACATCGCGGACGTGGCGCACTATGTGCGGCCCGGCTCGGCGCTCGACCGCGAGGCGCGGCTGCGTGGCACCTCCGTCTATTTTCCCGACCGCGCCATCCCCATGCTGCC
>PMYF01000835.1:6212-6440 GCA_003171295.1 Acidobacteriota bacterium
CGCATCGTCGAGTGTGAACTTCTGCCGGGCATCATCCGCAGCGCCGAGCGCATGACCTACACGGCGGTGCGCGACATCCTGGCGGGCGACCCCGCAGCCTGCCAGCGCTACGCGCCGCTCCTCCCAAATTTCAGACTGATGGAGGAACTCGCGCTGATTCTCACCCGGCGCCGCGAGCAGCGCGGCTCCATTGACTTCGACCTGCCCGAGCCGCTCATTGAGTTTGAC
>PMYF01000885.1 GCA_003171295.1 Acidobacteriota bacterium
TTCGGCTTGTCAATAATTTTCACTCAATAAAAATACATTTATCTTGACAAACAAGTTGCCGGAGTATAGAAGAGGGACATTACGTCGGGAGCTTGTTGGCAGATCGAGCAGGAGGTTGAGAATTAAGTCCTGCCGGGCAGCTTGTCGGAACACCTGGAGAGATCATCCTCAGGAGGGGGCTGTGGGGGACCAACAAGGATTGCCCACACTCGTCGTCCAAGCGAAAGAGCGAATCCTTCGCCGCCAAGCGGGGCGTGGCATGCCTGCGGGAAGCCGCAATGGCCTCCGTGAAAGCGTTTTCAGCAGACTGCCGATGCTAAGTAATGCTGCGCACTGGGGGTGGCGAGCTTCACCGCTGCTTGGCGTCACCGCACACTGCGTCACTTTTCCTGCGAGTTAGCTGGGTCTGAACTCACCGGGGTCCTAGCTGCTAATTTCAAGGGTGTCTTTGGTCTTCACCCAGGAACCCGCAGCAAGGCCTGTGAAAGAACTTACGAGCCCAAAAACTTAGGCGGAGGTGATCCTATGTTGCGTGTACAACCCAAAGGCATTCGTTTTTGGTTAGTTTGTTTCTCGTTACTCGTAACGGCCCCGCAGATGTTCGGCCAAGCCATCACGGGTGACATTCTGGGTACGATCTACGACTCGACGGGCGCCGTCGTGGCGGGCGCCAAAGTCACTCTCACGGCGGTGGACACCAGTATCAAGTCCGAGGCTACTTCCGATGATGGCGGTAACTACCTCTTTGCCCAATTGAAGCCTGGCCATTACAGTGTGCGAGCTGCCAAGGAAGGATTCCAGATAGAGACGGTTACCAATATCGACCTCCTGGTCGGTCAACGGCCACGAGTCGACGTAACGCTTCAACTGGGGGCAGTGACGCAGAGTATCGAAGTCAGCGCCGGCGGCGTGCAACTGCTTGATACCCAAACGTCCACCATGGGCCAAGTCATGCAGGAAAAGCCGGTTCAGCAATTGCCTCTGAACGGCAGAAACTTCATGCAATTGGCGGTTCTCTCCCCAGGAGTAGCCCCCGTTGACAATGCCGTATCTCCGGCGACGGGCTGGGTCGGCCAGTCGAATGTCACCACGTTTGTGGCCGGCCTTCGGGAGTCGAACGAAAGCTTCCTGGTGGATGGCATCGAATCCAGGAATCCACGATTTGGCAGTGTGGGTCTGCGCGCTTCGCCCGACGCGATCCAGGAATTCAAGATGCAGACCAGCAGCTTTTCTGCCGAGTTTGGACGCTCCTCGGCCATTATCAACACCACGATCAAATCGGGCACCAACACCGTGCATGGCAGCGCTTACGAGTTCATTCGCAACAGTTCGCTCGATTCTAACGATTTCTTCTTGAACTCGGTTGGCGCCCCTAGACCCGAGTTTCAACAAAACAACTTTGGGTTCAGCTTGGGAGGCCCGGTAGTTCTTCCGCACCTTTACCACGGCCGCGACAAAACCTTTTTCTTCCTCAACTATGAAGGCTTGCGCTCGCGACAAGGGATAACCGGTGAAGCCTTGGTTCCCAGCGCCGCTCAATGGGGGGGGAATCTGGCGGATGATTCAACCGGCACAGGTATTTACCCGATGACGTCGGCCTTCTGCGGTGCGAACAGTGCCTCCCCGAAATGCCATGATGTGATCGACCCCACTACCATTGTGCGAAACAGCTCGGGAGCTATCATCAGCGAATCTCCATTTCCTGGCAACGTGATCCCGACTGGCAGCTTGGATCCCACAGCACAAAAGTGGCGCCAGTTTACTCCTACGGCCAATGTGGGTGGCCTCCAGGGAAGTGTGCTGCCCCCCACATTCAACTACACCACCTCCCCCAAAGACCGGAACGACATGAACCAGGCCAACACCCGGATGGATCACTCGATTTCAGCGCATGATCAGATCTTCGGAAGCTTCTCCTTCGAAGACCGGCCCCACATTAGTCCCTCGGCGATGCCTCTGGCAGGGACACGGTATCCCCTCAGGAACCAACTCCTGGCGGTGACGGAGGCCCACACTTTTTCGCCGTCGGTCGTCAACGAAGTCCGCTTTGGCTACAACCGCACCAAGACTTTCCTGGTCTCGCTGGGCGCGCTGGGGAGCAATTACGCCTCCGACTTGTTCGGCATGACCAACACCTCGGGGAACCCGTTTGATTTCGGTGTCCCCGACGCCGGTATTGCAGGTTTCAGCACGATCGGATCTAATGCTGAATCCATTGGAGCCCTGGATGAGAACTATCAGGTCGTCGATAATTTGAGCATCGTCCATGGAAAACACAACGTGAAGCTGGGAGTTAATCACATTCACGAGAAGTTCTACCAGATCACTGATTTCGGCGGGATTCCTGGCGCCAACTTTGATGGGCGCTATACCCAAACCGCAGGAGTGGGAATGGGTGACTTCCTGCTGGGAAATGTGTACCAGGCCACAACGTCCGTGGGTGACTCATCACAGAATCTACGTGCCGATTGGTGGGCAGGCTACCTCCAGGACGATTGGCGGGTGAAACCCAGCCTGACGCTGAATCTAGGTATTCGATACGAGCACTCACAGACCCCCTATGATACGTCAGCCAAGACGGCGTGGTTTGACCCCACCGTGAAGAGAATGGTAAACTCGCGGAGCGGCGGCGTGCGCAATGGCATCGTCGACGGTAATTGGCACAACTTTGCTCCCCGCGTAGGCTTCGCTTACTCTCCCGGGTTCTCCAAAAACAGCTCCTTTCGCGGTTCCTACGGGGTCTTTTATGCCACGGACAACTGGAATGAGCTTCAGTTCCTGGTGATCGGGCCTGACTTTTACTCCTCTCAAACCTTGAATTCCGATCCCGTAAACCCGACACTCCGCCTCACGGATCTTTTCCCGGCTGGTACGCTGGGTGGCGGTACGTCGAATCCGTTCAGCGTTGACAAGCGCAACCGTACTCCTTACGTGCAAGAGTGGTCTTTTGACCTGCAACACACCTTTGCCAGTAACTGGCTGGTGGACCTTGGCTACCTCGGCAATGTCGGGCAGAAGCTTCCGCAGCGGCTCAACGAGAACATTGCGTCGCCGGATCCCACCGGCACCATCCCCATCACGCAACGTGAGCCCTATCCTGACTTGAGCTGGATCCTGCTCACTTACAATGGGGGCTGGTCCTCTTACAATGGGATGACCCTGCGAGTGGAAAAGAGGCTATCGGGAGGGATGTACTTCCTGGGGGCCTACACTTACAGCCATGGCCTTGACCTGGGTGGTACGGACGAATTCTCCGCCTCATCCGCGCTGTTCAGGATTCTCGACAAAGGCAACGATAGCTCAGACGTTCGGCATCGCTTAGTTCTGAGCTACATTTACGAATTGCCTTTTGGACCAGGGAAGAAATTCCTCGGTTCGTCGGGCGTCGCTGGCCGCGTTATAGGTGGGTGGCAATTCAACGGTATTACCACCTTTTCAACAGGCCAGTACTTTACGCCCGGTTTGCCAACCGACTGGCCGAACCTTGGCGCCTTCAGTCAATCCCGTCCGAACCAGACTGGGAGTCCATACCCTGCCAACAAGTCCATCAACAATTATTGGGACATCACCCCGTTTACGTTTCCTGGGTGTCCAGCCGGTATCTTCACCCCAACTGCTACGAATTGCCCGGACGCAAGCCACGTTCAGGGGAATGCGGCTCGCGACAGTTTGGAAGGTCCCGGCCACAACAACTGGGACTTCTCCCTTACGAAAAACACTCGGCTTACCGAGCGCACCAATCTGGAAATCCGGGGAGAATTCTTCAACGGCTGGAACCACCCGCAGTTCGGGGTTCCTAGCACCGGCATCACCCCAGGTTCATTTGGACGCATAAGCAGCATGCTCCAATCCCCAAGGGAAATACAGCTCGCTTTGAGGCTGACGTTCTAGTCGTTGACTCGATCGATTGCACGTTGTTCGAAAGTGGTGGGGCACGCTGTCAAGGCGTGCCCCACTACCCTCAGGTTCTGGACCGAGTCAGTTGTTTTCAGCGACATTCGCGCGGAAGAAAGCCAACACTTCACGCGCGCCCAGGGGGTTCTGAGTCGCCGCGCATAGCAAGGCCAACCAGCGGGCCGCGTTCGAAGAGGAAAGTTCTGTTTCCGGCATCAGTCATTGGAGGGTGAAGATCGTGACTCACCCTATGGAGGGTCTGAGGGGTCGCCTGCCCTGTAAGGTGCTTCTCCAGAATCTTGCTCATCCCAGCAAGTTTGCCAAGCCCCAAGGACAGCCGAAGCTCGTTCGGTGGGAGCCCTTGAGCTTATCCGCTGCGGCTTTCTCGAAACCCAAAAGAAATTCAGCTACAGGTCTTGTGGCTAATCGAACTGGAAGTACGAAATTCCATTCAGGAGGGAGCAGCATGAGATGCAGTAGGACTTCTCAATTACTTGCTCTATTGTTCACATGTGCGATTATTTTGGTAACTTCGTGTTCGCGCAATGAAGCGGCATCAAACGCCACAGCACCGCAGAAGGTCAACGTAGCTGTCAAGTGGGACAAAGTCATAACGGTTTCGAAGTCAACTCCCACACTTCAAGTGGTCGTCAATCCACCCTTGCGCCGGGGCACGAAGATTCACGACCGTGTCTTTCAGGCTCTGCATGAACTGGGAGCTGACTACGTTCGCTACGTACCTTGGCTGCCTTACCCCAAGCTGGGAGTCGCCGAACTTGATCCTCCCAAGGACGGGAAGACATCGTGGGACTTTTCCCTGATTGATCCCATGATGGAAGATTTGATGAATGCCCAAACCGGGCATTCGATGATCATCAATTTCAGCACGATTCCCCAGTGGATGTTCAAGACTGATAAGCCCGTGGCTTATCCCAGCGATCCAGACCAGGTAATCTGGACCTACGAGCAGGGAACGGAGTTCCGTGATCCCAGCCTGAAGGAAGTGGGGGACTACTACGCGCGCCTGGTGAGTTGGTACACGCAGGGCGGATTCACGGATGAATTCGGCAAGCGCCATGACTCCGGCCATCACTACAAGATCGACTATTGGGAAGTCCTCAACGAAGTAGAGGGCGAACACAATATGACGCCCCAGACCTATACGCGCGTTTACGACGCCATTGTGGGAGCCATCCAACGCGCTGATCCGAAGATTACGTGCGTGGGGATGGGGCTGGGCGGTGAACCCAGAGAATACTTTGAATACTTCCTGAATCACAAGAATCACAAGCCCGGCATCCCCATTGCCATGATTTCTTATCATTTCTATGCTGTGCCGAGCTCGGATGAGACACCGGAAATCATGGAGCACACATACTGGGACCAGGCTGATCGTTTTCTGAACGTGGTCAGCTATGTCCAGGGAATCCGCGAGCGTCTGTCCCCCGAAACCAAGACGGATGCGGACGAGTTGGGTTCGATCTCCGCTGAGGACACAGAACAGGACAAGCCGGGCCACGTCTTCAAGCCGATTCCCAACTCCTTTTGGAACCTCTGCGGGAGTATGTACGCTTACCTTTACGTCGAGCTTGCCAAGCGAGGCGTCGAGGTCGCGGGCGAATCCCAGTTGGTGGGCTACCCCACGCAGTTCCCGAGCGTTTCCATGGTGGATTGGGAGACCGGCCAGCCCAATGCCCGCTTCTGGGTGCTGAAGCTGCTGCGCGACAACTTCGGCCCGGGTGACAAGCTGGTGAATACTGACTCCGGTGTTCCCTACGTTTATATACAGGCTTTTGTGACGCCGGAGGACAAACACAAGATCCTGCTGGTGAACAAGCGAAACCGCCCATTTGATCTGGCGTTGCCTGGGGCGGATGGAGCGCAAGTGCAGCTTGTGGATCAGACCACCAGCTTCCAGCCGCCGGCTTCCAGCACCCTGACAGGTAATCGGATTACCCTGGGCGGATTCGCCGTCGCCGTTGTAACCCTTGCGAAATGAGGCGGGGGGAAGGGGTTTCTGCCGGGAGGGCCTTTAAACGGACGATCCTGGCACGCGAGGTTTCATTATGCCCCGGTACGCATTCAAGCTGAGGTTGAAGGCGGATGCCATTGAGGAATACGAGCTGACTCACCAGCATGTTTGGCCTGAATTACTTGCCAAGATCAAGGAAGCCGGGATCTCCAAGTATTCGATCTTCCGCCGCGGGCAAGAGCTTTTCCTCTTTATGCACGTCGAGAACTTTGATGGGGCCTGGGATCAATTGGCCAAGGCCCCCGTCAATTCGCGCTGGCAGAAAGAAATGGCGCGGTTTTTCGAACCCGTGCCAGACCAGACGCCGGAGGAACGCTTTGCGATGATGAAAGAAGTCTTCTACTTGGACTAAAGGAAGTCTTGCCACGCTGCCTGTCCGAAGCCCCCGCCATGAGGCCTTCGAAATGTGCCGCATTGATGCCCTGTGACGAGTAGCCTATGAAGAGGCACGCCAGGCGACCCGAGAGGAGTGGGACCGAGCGCCCCGCACAGGGCGCGACTCGGGCCGAGAGCAATAGATCACGCGCCGCCGGAGCGACTGCCGGCCTCTGCACGAACGCGTCCATGATGCCGATTTTGGGTTGGCCATTCCGCCAGAACTTGCATTAGTTCAAAACGGAGAGAATTCCCTAGGGGAGGTAATTCCATGGCATTCATATCCAACCGACGAGCATTTTTGAAAAGGTCCGCCACATGGGTCATGGCAGTCCCGGCTCTGCGCGGCTTGGGAAGCGGCAAGGCGCTTCTTTGGGGGGCGGGGAATGGAGACGTGCCAGCGGCCGCAATCCAGCAAGCGTTTCTTGAGCCACCCGATGGCGCATGGCCGTGGGTCTACTGGTTCGTCTCCGATGGCAACCTCACCCGCGAAGGCATCACCGCGGACTTTGAGGCCATGAAGCGCGTGGGTATTCACGGAGTCCTCTACATGGAGGTGGACCAGAATGTGCCCAAGGGACCGGCGCACTTCCTGAGTCCCCTGTGGCGGGAAATGATCCAGCACGCACAGAAGGAAGCCACGCGGCTGGGTATCACCATAGACATGAATAATGACGGCGGCTGGTGCGGCAGTGGAGGCCCCTGGATCACGCCGGAGCTCTCCATGCAGATGATCGTGTACAGTGAAACCGCCCTTCAGGGCCCCAGGCAATTCACGGGAGTGCTTCCCCAGCCCAAGACCGTGGAAAGCTACTACCAAGACATTGCGGTGATGGCGTTTCCCAGCCCGGCGGAGAGCATCCGCATGGTCGACAGTTCTCCCACCTTGACCTATGGCGTCGATCGCAAACCACTTGATTCCGCCAAGCTCATTGATGGTAATCCCGGCACCGTCGTTTTGTTGCCGTTACCGGAGAAGGGCAAGCCCCAGCATCTAAATATTGATTTCCCCGCGCCCTTTACCGCGCAGGCCATCACGGTTGCTTTCGACACCTGGAATTCTGAGATCGCAGGGGTGCTGGAGGTCTCGGACGACGGCCAGAACTTCCGGAAGGTTCGTCCCTTGACCATGCGGTGGCCAGTGTCTTCCGCGAACTTTGATAAGGTGTCCGCCAAGCATTACCGAATCGCCCTCCGGCCGCAAGAGGACTGGTTCTTTCAGCAGTTCGCGAAGGGCGTTCCCTTGGGTGAGGTGGAACTGCACATGGACCGGCGAATAGAAGATATTCCCGGGAAGGCGGCGTACATACGTCAGGACGTTTTCTCCGGCGAGCCGGCCAACTCAGCGGAGGAAACACTGCGCCGGGACCAGGTGATGGACCTGAGTGCAAAGATGGATCATGACGGGCGCTGTACCTGGGATGTGCCGCAAGGGAAGTGGACGGTCATACGGTTCGGGCACACCTCCACCGGGAAAATGAATCATCCGGCTCCAGTTGGAAGCCTGGGTCTCGAGTGCGACAAGCTGAGCAAGAAAGCTCTGGAAGCCCATTTCGATGGATTGATGGGAAAGCTGCTTGCGGATCAGTCGGCCGTGGGCGGGAAAGCCATGACCATGACTCACATCGATAGTTGGGAGGTCGGCTCGCAAAACTGGACGCCCGGGCTGCGGGAGGAGTTTCGCAAAAAGTACGCTTACGACATGTTCCCATTCCTGCCGGTCCTTACCGGGCGGCCGGTCGAGAGTCGCGAAGTCTCAGAGCGATTCCTGTGGGACCTGCGACGGATCGTCGCCGATCTCCTCTTGGAGAACTACGCCGATCACATGCGGGAGATCAGTCATCAGTACGGGCTGACGCTTTCCATTGAGGCCTATGGAGGCGGCCCGCTGGATGAGGTGGCCTACGGAGGGCGCGCGGACGTGCCCATGAGTGAATTTTGGACGGGCTCTGAGACCGGCCCCTGGAACAAAGAAATGGCGTCGTCCGCACACGTGTACGGCCACCCGGTGGTGGCGGCGGAATCCTTCACGGCGGTGCCCGACAACGCCAGGTGGCAAAACCATCCCTTCCGGCTGAAGCCGCTCGGTGATCTGGCGTTCACGCAGGGTGTCAACCATTTTGTCTTCCACCGTTACTCCGCGCAGCCGTGGGTGGACCGCAAGCCCGGCATGACGATGGGTCCGTGGGGAATTCACATGGAGAGAACCAACACCTGGTGGGAGCAATCCTCGGCGTGGCTCGCCTACCTGGCGCGCTGCCAGTCCGTGCTCCAGAGTGGGCAATTCATCGCCGACGTCGCCTATCTGGGGAGCGAGAACTCGCCGAATTCCTTCCCCAAACGGGAGGAGATGGACCCTGTCATACCTCCTGGATACGACTTTGATGAATTGCCTCCGGAAGCATTGCTTAAGCAGGCGTCGGTGCGCGATGGGCGGCTGGTTCTGGAGAGTGGCATGAGCTATCGCATCCTGGTTTTGCCCCCCGGCCGAACCATCAGGCCCGACTTATTGAGGAAGATCAGGGACTTGATGGCAGCGGGCGCAACCGTAGTGGGGCCGCGGCCCACGATGTCTCCCAGCCTGGCGGATTATCCTCATTGTGATGACGAGGTTCAGCAATTGGGCGCCGAACTGTGGGGCGAATGTGATGGCGTCGCCATCATGGAGAACCAGTTTGGCAAGGGCCACATCGTTTGGGGTATACCCCTTGCACAAGTGCTGGAGGGGCTGGAAACACCTCCTGACTTCGCCTGTCACGATACCGCGGTAGGTGACGAGATTCGTTACATTCACCGTGGCGTGGAAGGCGGCGAAATCTACTTTGTTGCCAGCGGAGTTCCACAAGCGCGCAGATTCCTCTGTACGTTTCGCTCCAAGGGAAAGCTGCCGGAATTGTGGTGGCCGGACACGGGGCGAACCGAACCGGTGGCGGTCTACAATGAGCGTGAGGGCCGCACGGTGATACCACTGTCGCTGGACCCTTACGGATCGGTCTTCGTGGTTTTTCGTTCGGACGCTTCCCCGGATATGGACCGAGTCATCTCGCTCCGCCGGAATGGGATGGAGATCTCAGGCCTGGCTCTCAAACCTGCTCCCGAAACCCAGCTCCTCTACGAATGCGGGGCAGTCCATGCCCGCCCGGGAGGCAGAGGCGGATTCGACATCGAAGTTGCACAACCTGGAACCTATGAGCTGAAGACCGCCGCGGGACACCTGCTGAAAGCGCAGATCCAAGCGTTGGCCAACCCTGTCGAGATTGGAGGCCCTTGGGAATTGAGATTCCCCACGGGCGGGGGTGCACCTGAGCGCGTGACCCTTGAAAGTCTTATCTCCTGGACGGATCATCCCAATCCTGGCGTCAAGTACTTCTCCGGAACCGCGACCTATCGCTGCGAGTTTACATTGCCGACGGGAATAGTAGCTCAGGACCACCGTTTGTATCTGGACTTGGGGCGGCTCTCGGTCATCGCGCAGGCAAAGCTGAACGGTCGCGACCTCGGCATTTTGTGGAAGCCGCCTTTTTCCACAGAGGTTACGGAAATCGTCCATGTGGGCACAAACGATTTGGAAATCAGCGTCGTCAACCTGTGGCCCAACCGGCTGATCGGCGACGAACAGTTGCCCAGTGACCGTGAGTGGACTCACCATGAATGGGGAGAGGTGCTGGCTCGCTATCCGCAATGGCTGCTGGAGAACAAGCCGAGTCCGGCAAGGCGCATCACCTTCACCACCTGGAAACACTGGACCAAGGATGATCCGCTAATGGAGTCCGGTCTGCTCGGCCCGGTCCGAATTATTGTCCATGCCAGAGTTGCTGTGGAATAGGAGAGAGGAGGGGAGCGGTGACCTTCGCGAACGGCGGACGATGATCCCGCTCCTGTACTTTCTTCCTGCCCATGCGTGTGAATCTGACGTTGGAATGCCAGCCTAATCGCTACATGAACGATGGGAGATGAGCAATGACCTTCCGACAACTTCTTAATTCACGGTGGGTGCGAAACGCGCTTCTGTTGGCCGTGCTCGGCGCGGTAGCTGCGCCCGAGTTTTCCGCCCAAGTAGCGATCCCGTCCCAGCCCCCGGTCATGGTGATCAATCCGGGCTATCGGCTGCTGGTCGATGCTGGGAAAGGAAGCATCGCCTCCTTCCGCTCGGCTTTTGGCGTAGACCACGAACTCTTGATTCCCGACCATGTCCGCTTGCCTCTCTTTAAGATTGAGTTTCTGAATGATCGTGCGGAGTTTAAGACGGTCACGTCTTCCGAAGCCCATCAGGTGAGCGTGAGCAAGCGGCGCGATCAGGATGGCGAAACCGTTACCATCGAGTTCAAAGCCATCGCGCAGTTGCCACTTGATGCCCGCGTGACGGTTCGTTGCCCGTTGGGCGAAACGCTTACCTACTGGAGCTTGGAGCTGAACAACCGGACTACCCTCTGGATCGGGCACATTCAGTTCCCGATGATTGAGGTGCCATTCGACAACGCTGCCAACAGGAATTACAGCCACATCCTCTGGTCATCCTCCGATGGCGATCTGGCCGGCCCGGTTGAACCGTCGATGTCCGTGGGTGCCTGGGGAGGAAAGGATACCGACACTCCGGAAATTTGGCGCTACAACAACTATCCGGGCGAATGGACTTCGACGCAATTGATGGCTTATTACAACGATGCCGGCGGACTGTACGTGGCGTGTGATGATCCGAAGGGATTGCCCAAGTTCATTGACCCATTGCTTGAGAAGGACGGTGTCACCCTGGGGCTCGGACACTACCCAGGCACGCGCGGTCCCGGTGAGACAAAGCTTCCTTACCATGTGGTGATCGGCACGTTCCACGGTGATTGGCACGCGGCGGCTGAAATCTATCGGAACTGGGCGTCCCAGCAACCCTTCTGCGCGACCAAATTGAACCAGAGAACCGATATTCCAAAGTGGCTCGCCGACTCTCCTCCCGCCATTGCGTTCCCGATGCGCGGCCAGGGCGATTGGGATCCGCCGGCAGCGGAGAATCCCGAGTACACGCCTTTGACCAATGCACTGCCTTATCTGGACAAGCTGGCTGCGGCGCTCGAAAGCCCTCTGCTGCCTATCGTCTTCAACTGGGAGAACGGCGGCCCCTGGGTCCAGCCGGATGCCTATCCGCCCGTGGGAGGTGAAGCGGCATTTCGCGAGTTCATGTCGAAGGCGAAAGCACGGGGCTGGCATCCCATGATTTATGGCGATGGCCTATGTTGGGTGACATCACAAAAGAACACCAACTACGACGGCATGCCTTATTTCCGGGCGCACGATGGGGAATCGGCAGTGGCGCGCAAGTGGGATGGAAGCTTTCTGGAAGATGTTTGGGCATGGCGAAAGAACTATGTGACCTGCCTGGGGACCGAGAAGGGCCGCCAGATGATCCTGAATATGACGCGCCGGATGGCGGAACTGGGGCCGGACGTGGTGCAACAGTTCGATCAGGGACCCGGTCCCAGGGCTTGCTATGCCGCCAACCATGGCCATCCCCCCGTGCCCGGGCCGTGGATGGCGGAGGCTTTCGACGGACTCGTGAAGGCCGACATGGCCACCGCAAGGTCAGTTAATCCTACGGTTGCCATGTCCTGCGAGGGTGCTCCGCCCGAGACTCAACTTCAGAACTTCCAGGTTTGGGATGCCCGCAGCAGAACGTGCCCGCTGTATTCGTTTCTGTATCACGAATACGCAAACGGTTTTCAGGGGTTCTATACCAATCGTCTCAATGATGAAGCTTTGCGCGCGTCGGTGGCGCGTGCGCTGGTGACGGGCTATATCATCCAATTCACGCTTCGCGATAAGGGGCTTATTGAGTACGATTGGGACCAGACTTGGACCCGCGCCGTACCGGATCAGGCGGGATTTCTCGATTGGGCCAAGCGGGGCAGCCATTTCAGAGCCGGAGTAGCACGCGACTATCTCGTCTACGGGCGCATGTTGCGGCCTTGGACGGTCAGCGGTGTCTCGCAGCGAAATTTCGGATGGGGTCCTGAACCCCTGGTACAGTCCGCAACCTGGCAGGCGCCGGATGGAGGAGTCGGTGTGGTGCTGGCCAACTACGGTGACTTGCCCGAGTCTCCTCGCGTCGAGTTGGAAGGCCAAGGGACAAGGAAGTTCACGATCTATCTGGATGGGCAGAAGAACGAGCAGGAGGCGGAGTTGCCGCGCGCGGTCGACATCAAGATGGAGCCGCGGTCGCTCTGCCTGATCGAATTGAAATAACTACGAGAAGCGGAGTCGGAATTCTGTTTTGGAGGATGAACTATGAAATTTTCCAGAGTTGTTCGAATCCTTGCTTTCTTGTCGCTAGGTGCTCTCATTGCGGTGATTTCTTGTTCCCGGAATGAGACGAGTTCAAAGGCTGGGGCGCCGGAAAAAGCCGCTGTCCAGGTCAACTGGGACAAGGTGGTCACGGTTTCCAAGACCACGCCGACGCTGCAAGTCGTGGTCAACCCTCCCTTGCGCCGGGGCACGAAGATTCACGATGGCGCCTTCCAGTCTTTGCATGACCTGGGCGCCGACTACGTTCGTTACGTGCCGTGGGTGCCTTACCCCAAGCTGGGAGTCGCCGAACTCGATCCGCCCGAGAACAGCAAGACTTTCTGGGACTTTTCGCTGATTGATCCCATGACGGAAGATTTCATAAATGCCACAGCGGGCCACTCTGTGATTCTCAACTTCAGCACGATTCCGCAATGGATGTACAAAACCGAGAAGCCTGTTCCTTATCCCGCCGACCCGGACCAGCCGGTGTGGAACTACGAGCAAGGCACGGAATTGCGCGACCCTACATTTAAGGAGGTCGCAGACTACTACGCGCGCCTGGCGAGTTGGTACACGCAGGGCGGATTCACGGATGAATACGGCAAGCGCCACGATTCCGGCCATCATTACAAGATCGACTATTGGGAGGTCTTGAACGAAGTCGACCTCGAACACAACATGACCCCGGAAACTTACACGCACCTCTACGACGCGGTGGTGGCCGCCATACAAAAGGTCCAGCCGCAGATGAAGTTCGTCGCCCTGGCTCTGGCGTTTCCTTCCCAGGCGCCCCAGCACTTCGAGTACTTCCTCAATCCGAAAAACCACAAGCCGGGGACTCCGCTGGATATGATTTCCTATCATTTTTATGGCAGTCCGAAACCCGACGAGAACCCCGAAATCGAGCAACATACATATTTCGAGCAGGCGGACGGGTTCATTGCCACCGTGCGGTATATCGAAACCACCCGCCAGCGCCTCTCCCCGCAGACGCGCACAACCGTGGATGAGATCGGCTCCATTGACTCGAGTGACTTTGGCCAGGGCCGCCCAGGCTATGTCTATAAGGATCTGCCCCAGTCTTACTGGAATTTGAGCAGCGCGACTTACGCTTACGTCTACGCGGAGCTGGCCCGGCTGGGAATCGACGTGGCGGGCGAATCTCAGTTGGTGGGTTATCCAACCCAGTTTCCGAGTGTGTCCATGCTGGATTGGAACACCGGGCAACCCAACACTCGCTATCAGGTTTTGAAGCTGCTTCACGACAACTTTGGCCCGGGCGACAAGTTAATTGATACGACCTCCAGTCTTCCCTACGTCTGCGTCCAGGGTTTCGTGACCCGCGAGGGCAAGCACAAACTGTTGCTGATCAACAAGCGTGACCGGAGCTTTGAAGTTTCGATTCCCGGCGGCGACCGCGCGGAGATCACCTACGTTGATCAGACGACGGGTTTTCAATCCCCCGCTGTAGCGCACCTGAGCGGCGACCACGCAACTTTGCAGGGACTGGGGGTTGCCGTCGTGACACTCTCCATGTGATCTGCTCGGTTGAGGCTCGTGGTTCTCCTGGGGACCACGAGCCAACTTTCACTCGAACAGAAATACGGGGGCACGAGATGAAAAACGTTGCAATCGCCGCGGCGGCCTTGCTGCTTCTAAGTGGAGGTGTTCTGGCGGCGAAAAGTGGGCTTACGGCGGATGAGTTGGCGACCAATTTTCAAACTCCCCCCGACTCGGCCAAGCCCTGGGCTTACTGGTGGTGGCTTAATGGAAATGTCAGCAAAGAGGGAATTACCAAAGACCTCGAGGAAATGAAGCGGCAGGGGATCAACGGTGTTTTGGTCTTCCACGCCGGGGAAGGGGAAACCCCTGTGGGGGTCCAGTTCCTGGGCCCGCAGTGGCACGAGTTGTTCCGGTACGCGCTCGAAGAGGCAAAGCGTCTGCGCATGGATGTGAGTGTCAACCTGTGCGATGGGTGGGACAGTGGCGGACCCTGGATCACTCCTGAACTCGCCAACAAGAAACTCGTGTACTCGGAGTTTCAGGTGGACGGAGGGACGAAGATCTCCAGAGTCCTTCCCCTACCCGAGGTGGTGGACGATTACTATCGTGATGTGGCCGTCGTGGCGATCCGGGAGAAACCCGGGCGCCCGATCGCACCGGCGAAGGTGGCGGCAAGCTCCGCACTTGAGGGATATGGCGGGGAATGGAACTTCCCACCCCAGGCCGTGGTGGATGCCGACCCGGAAACTTACTGGTCCGCAGCGGAGGCTCCTTCGGCACAGAGTCTGCCGCAATGGCTTGCTTTTGAGTATCACGAACCCCTCGCCGCCACCGGACTCTACGTGGCGCCGGGGCCGGAGAACGGCCCCCGGGAGTGTTTGCTGGAGTCTTCATCGGACGGGAAGACGTTTCTCCCCATCAGCCGATACAGCCTGGAAAAAGGCGAGGCGAAGCGAATAGATTTCCAGGAAGTGCGCGCCAGGCAATTCCGGCTCTCAGTTCTATCCGCGTATGGAACCCCGGTTCAGGTGGGGAAAGTGGTGCTACTGAGAAAGGGCGACGAGTTCCGCCTCCGCCGGGGAATCAAGTGGTGGTGGTTCAAATCCGCCAATCGAAGTTTTTGGGATTATCCGCGGCAGGGACCGGCTACTCTGGCGGAGGAGTACGCGGAAATCGCTGCGCCCGACTGCCGTTCGAATGAGGTGGCCGACCTTACAAAGTCCATGCAGACAGACGGGCGCATCGAGTGGGACGTGCCGCAGGGCCGGTGGAGCATCCTCCGTTTTGGATACACTTTGGAGGGACAGCGGATCCGAGCCCAATCCGCCGGCGGCCGGGGCGGGTACGAAGCGGACATGCTCGACCGCGCCGCCATCGAATGCCATTTCAAGAATACGGCCGAGCCCATCCTGGCGGATTCCGCAGCCATAGGCCCGGGGACACTGAAATCCTTCCACATTGACAGTTATGAACTGGGGGCGGACGTCAGGGGTCAACAGCCCACGTGGTCACGCGATTTTCGAGAGGAGTTCAAAACGCGGCGGGGATACGACCTGCTACCGTACCTCCCCGCATTGGCCAGACGCATCGTGGACAGCCGTGAGGTTACGGATCGCTTCCTCTTTGATGTTCGCTGGACGGTCGGCGACCTGATGGCCGAACGATTCTGGATTCCGTTTGGCGAACTCGCGCATGCGCGCGGGGTCAGCGTCCAGGGTGAAACGGGCTACGGCACTTATCCTTATCCGCACATCGATGGATTGCGCTGCGCGGGGAACATGGATATGCCCATGGGCGAGTTCTGGTACGGCACCGATGTCATGTCGCAGTTCAATCCCTGGGGAAATGTCATCCGCTCAGTAGCCACAGCGGCCCACGTTTATGGCCGCCCCATCGTGCAGGCAGAGTCATTTACGGCCTGGACTCACTGGCTAGAATATCCCGCGGCGCTCAAGCCGGTCGGCGACGAAGCGTTTGTTAACGGTTTGAACCGCATGGTGTTTCACCAGTATACCCACCAGCCGCTCCTGGATATGAAACCTGGTTGGCAATACTCTGCGGGGACTCACTTCGACCGCAACATTACGTGGTGGGAACAGGCCCGGGCGTTCTTTGTCTATCTGGCGCGCTGTCAGTATCTATTGCAGCAGGGTAGTTTCGTTGCGGATGCGCTCTACTTTTACGGTGAGGGTGTGACCAAGTTCGTGCCCTCCAAGGAGTATCTCCGCCCGGCGCTCCCGCCAGGTTACAACTTTGATGCCATCAATGCCGAGTTGCTCGAGCGCCTGTCCATTGTGAACGGACGCCTGGTCTTGCCAAGCGGCATGAGCTATCGCGCCCTGGTGCTGCCGGAGGACGCGGTGATGTCGCCGGAAGCGCTGCGCAAAATCCGGGAGCTCGTGGCGGAGGGCGGACTTGTGGTAGGGCCTAAACCGCAGAAATCTCCTGGCCTCAGGGATCGTCCCCTTGCTGAATCGGATCTGAGGAAGCTTGCGCAAGAGGTGTGGGGCGATTGCGACGGCGTGAAGGTGAAAGAAAACGCGTTCGGGAAAGGACGAATCATTTGGGGCAAGCCGTTGGGCGAGGCCCTGATGAATCAGGGTATCGTCCCGGACTTCGAGTACCGTGCCGGCGAGAAGGATACATCATTGGACTTTCTCCACCGCAGCGTGGGTGTTGCGGAGGTCTATTTTGTAACCAATCGCAAAGACCATCACGCGCAGGCCGAGTGCGCGTTTCGCGTCACCGGTAAACTGCCGGAACTGTGGGACCCCGTTGCCGGCGAGACCCGGCCGGCAACAGCGTTTAAGCAAGCCGGCGGCCGGATCACCGTGCCGCTGGAGTTGCCGCCCTACGGCTCGCTACTTGTCGTCTTCCGCCGGGCAATCGGCCAGGACGTGAACGGCACAGCGAGCAGGAATTTCCCCGTCTACATCGATACGGTGAAGCTCGACGGACCGTGGGTGGTGCGATTCGATCCCAAATGGGGTGGCCCCGCCAGTGCCGAGTTTGCGGACCTCGCAAGCTGGACCAAGCGGCCGGAAGCGGGGATCAAGTACTACTCGGGCACAGCGACCTATCAGAAGTCGTTTGACCTCCCGCCGGCATTGCGGGGAGCGCAAGCGCGGATCGCGCTGGACCTGGGCGAGGTCAAGTATGTCGCGCAGGTGCGGTTGAACGGAAAAGACCTCGGCCCACTCTGGACCAAACCGTTCCGGGTCGAGATCACCTCTGCGGTCAAGCCTTCCGGGAACGTTTTGGAGATTGACGTGGTTAATCTCTGGTCGAACCGCGTCATGGGCGATGCCCAACTGCCGCCTGAGAAGCGGTACACTCGGACCAATATCTCCTACAAGAAGGGTGAACCACTGATGGAGTCCGGTCTGCTTGGGCCGGTGAGTTTGCAGCTGATTGAAAGCGCTGGCCAATGAACTCTAGAGGGTTCCGCCCGCGGAGTCGATCAGCCGCAGAAAGCCGGGCGGACCTTGGCGCCGGCAATGGACACCGTCCCGTACACGATCGGCGTAGGGCGGAGACCTATACTTCCCAGGGGGAGATGAATGCGTAAACTTCCGAAAGACCGCATGACGGCGCGACAGCGCATTGAGTGCACTTTGCGAGGAGAGCTGCCGGACCGGCTTCCGGTTTTTGACTTGATCCAGCACGTTCCTCTCATCGAGTATGTAACCGGTCAGAAGCTCACGCCGCAGAATGGCTTGGATCTGCTGTGCAGAACGATTGGAGATCGGCTGGATATTACGCGCGGGATTGCCCCGCCCGCGGAAGAGAAGGTGATCCGTCAGGATGACGGGTTCGTCTATAAGCAGGAATGGTGGACGACCTGGCTGATCGAGCGGCCGTTCAGCGACACGCAGGGGCTACTCGATTACATTCCCCGCAACATTGAGGAGATCCATAACCGCCGGAGGGGTGACATGTTCACCTTCGCGGGGAAGGGCAACGTCTGGGGGGCTTCTTCCAAATCACCGCGCGAGCAGTTCCTGGAGTTGCAGGAAAAGGTGGGCGAGAACACGGTGATATTCCCCAACGAGAGCCCGGTGGGACTCGACACCGCGCACGTGCGCGCGGGCCTGGACCTGCTGTCTTATGCGTATGCGGAGAACGCTCAACTTGTGTCCGACTGGCTGGAAGCGCTGAACTGGGCGGAGATTCAGCGCGTCCATGAGACGGCGGACCCTGCTCTCTCGCCGGTGGCTCTGGTCTTCTCGGACATCGCCAGCACGGAGGCGCTAATGTTCTCACCGGCCTTTCTGCGCAAAGAGTTTTTCCCGCGCCTGACGAAGCTCTTGAACGCCTGGCATGAGCATGGAATCAAAGTGATCTACCACTCGGACGGAAACCTCTGGCAAGTTCTGGAGGACTTTCGGCAGGCGGGGATTGACGGCATCAATCCTCTCGAACCGCTTTCAAAAATGTACGCCGGGGATGTCCACAAGGCTTCTCCGGATTGGATTTTGATGGGTGGGATTGACGTTTCCCAGTTGTTGCCTTTCGGGACTGAATCGGAGGTTCGGGAAACCGTCCGGAAAACAATCGCCGACGCGGGGTCCACGGGCCGCCTCTGGATCGGCTCAACGACGGAGATTCATCCCGCCGCCAAGCTGGAAAACGTCCTCGCGATGTGGGACGAAATCGAGAAGCGCGGCTATTTCGACCGCTGACTTAAATTGAGAAAACTCGCAATTGTCCTCACGCTCTCTCGCGTACCGTCCAATTATTGGATCCCGTAGTGTCCAAATATTGGATGCGACTGAAAACGCAAGAGGTTTGAGAATCTGTTCTGCCCAGATCTACCGTATGGCACAGTCCACTCCGGGATGCTACGCTGTCACCATGCGCCTGACACTCGATCCATTTCGCCTGCTGCTGATTTCGCTCGCCGGCTGCTTGAACCAATACCAGCGTGACGTGATCGATTTCCTCACCATGGAACCGCTCTAACGCGCCGAGCCAATTGCTCCTCAACCCACAATCCAACCCACAAAAAGTGATGTCTTGTATGACTTCCGCGTACTTAGGCAGTCCCCGCGGTCTTGTAAGTCGTTGAAAAAACTATCCGGGCTAGATTCACACGATAGAAGTCACAGGTTCGAGTCCTGTATCGCCCACCATTTGCTTTCAATAGCTTAGCAAATTTACCACGGATGCCGATTTTGCCAATGTAGTAGGAAACGTAGTAGGGATCTATCTTGATTCAGTTTGACCGGTTCCGATCTGGCTGAACTCTGGAGGAAAGGGCGGGCCGGTGGTTCGAATCCCTCCAGGCCATAAGTCCATTCTTCATGGCCTCAGATGGTAAGACCGTACTAAAGGTAATCCTTTGATACGGCTGGAGCCTGCCAACGTCGAGATTGGTTTCTCAATACTTTAGGAACCCTGGTTTTCCGACCCTTTGATACACACCGATGATTCGATCGAGCGGGCTCGTGCAAGGAAGTAAAAGGAGATTCAACCCAGCTTTCTGATCTCAACGTTTTCATGCAAACCTTCGGGCAGCCGCCGAAAATACTCTGCATACAGCTATGGCGGAGTTCATCGAGTTTTATAACTACCATTGCTACCACGAAGGGATCGGCAATATGACGCCGGCGGATGTCTACTTCGGCCGACGGGAAGAAATTCTCAAGCGGAGTGATGAACAAAAACAGGCGACCTTGGACCGCCGGTTCCGGTACAATCTGGGCCAGGCGTAAAATCCGACTCGGGGAGAACTGGGGACTGAACTGTAGCTTGGAAAAAACCTAGAGACGTCTCAGATGTCCTGAAGACGTACAGATAAAGGTCATCTACAAGATCACCTAGCCAAACGGGAAGATCGGAGTGGCTGCGGGAGCCGGAACAGGTCGATCATGATAGCAAAGTTATAGCAAATGGGATTCTCGCCCGCGCTCCAATGTTGCTGATTTCAAAGCCGGATGGATTTGTGGCGAGTGACTGTCCACACGAGTATGCTGGAAGGTATGAAAAGGGTCCTGGCGCTTGGCCCGAGGGGGCCGGGCATTTGACGTTGATCGACGGGGCGACCAGGCATACAATTTGGGGCAGATGAGGCGATGAAATTGATAGCCCGACGGAGGGCGTTTACCGTAGTTCCTTTCGGAGTGTTGGGCATGGGGGGGTCAAGAAATGCGCAGGAGTGACCGTGTTTACCTGGAGATCCCAATCATCATCTCGGGAACTGACTCTGCGGGTCGGGAATTCGTAGAGAAAACCAGAACCCTTGTACTCAGCCGACGAGGCGCCAAGATAGTCTCCAGACATGCTTTGGTTCCAGAGCAGAATCTCACGATCCGATGTTTGAAGACCGGCCTGGACACGGCTGTACGGGTGGTAGGCCCAATCATGGGAGAAGAGGAGGGTTGCCACTTTGGCGTTGCCCTCCTGCACCCGAAAGTAAACGTCTGGGGCATCAATTTTCCATTGCTGGCCGGCACTGAGAACCCGGCAGCCCGGGTGTTTCTTGAGTGCACAGACTGCCACGCCCAGGAGGTCGTGCACCTGGACGTTTTCGAACTGGAAGTTCTTCTAGCGAATGAATGTCTCTCGCGTTCCTGCAAGCAGTGTAACGATACCACTTTGTGGATGCGTTCCGCGCCTGGAGAGGGACGGATTCCGGTCGGTGGAGCGACTCCCGAGTCCCGCCATACTATTCAGGAACGGAAGACGGCTCGCCTAAACCTCAAGGTCGATGCTTGTCTCCGTCACTCCGTGCATGGCGAAGAGGTAGTCTCTACGGAAAACGTTTCGCGGGGTGGTTTTCGCTTCAGAAGCCGCAAGGATTATCCCATTGGCACCGTCATTGAAGCTGCCTTGCCCTACTCACCCGGAGCCGCCAACATCTTTACTCCCGCAAGAATCGTCCATAAAGAGGGGGGTGGCGGCGAGGAGACATTTGCCCACGGGGTCGTCTATATCCCTTCTCCTCTGGCCCCCTCACTTACGGGGATGCGAATCACTCGCCCCAAATAACCTCCCGTGTTCAGCCGTGTAAACAAACCTTGGTTGTGGATTATGCCGTGGTCTGGATCTGATGCGCGAGGGCAGTCCGCAGGCGGGCCGGCGAAGAGACGACTTGGAAATCGGAGCCTCCTGCTGGCAAAGCGAGGGAAGCATGTGCTCGAGGAGAAGCCCATGGCGACCAGCAGATTGTCTGGATTGCGAAAACGGATGGCTCGCTTTGGCGTCTGCCGTCTGTGGAAGTCCGTCTCTAGGAAGTCCATAAAGGATTTCGCGACTTCGTTGATGAACTGTAGCGGATTCGATTTGACCGGACTTGCCGCCTTCTGAGGTGCACCGTCCATGATCTTTAGTAGGGCGAGGCGTCTTTGATTTGCGCCACTTGGACGCTGGTCGCGCAGTGGCAGGTATCATACCAAGAAATGGGGAGTAATCGCAGGGTAACTCATCAACCCCAATTAAGGCGTCTGAGAAATCTCTTTGTGTAGACACGCCCGCTAAGAGGCTAAGGGATCTGTTTTGGTCCCTCGCGTAAACGGTGCCCTCCGGTTTGGAAGGCATCGACAGGAACAAGCCCGTGATTCAGGCCTGCCTAGCGAACGCAGAACGCCTAATCAATGCGGCGAAGGATGTTCACAAACCTGGGCCGCCGCCGCTGCCATGGCAGGCGTGCAACGTGGCGTGTCCGCGCTAGGCGGACTCTTCAAGTTTCACTCCGTATCGCTTTGCGGCAGACTGTATCCGCTTCCACGCCGCGCGACGTTCCGCTTCCGTAACGCCCTTCACCTGATTGAAGCGTGCAACAGCGTTACGTACGTGAGAGGCATTTTCCAGCGGCTCCTTGCGTTGCTTGGGGAAAGCGAACTTGGTTGCGGATATCCGATCACGAGCTGGCTTGGTTAGCTTTGCCATTATTTTCCTCCCTCGAGAGTATCCCCTGCGCACGGCTTCTGCCAGATTCGCACCATGTGTTTACCCAGAGATACTTTCCTAATATAAATCGAATCCGGTACAAGATGTGACTAAGCTGTCGATCTCTTCGGCATGGTAGTTGCGGTAGAACGTTTTAACCGACCCGCTGCCCTATCCGTTTGAGCTACAGGCCCGTGCCTTCCTTTCAATAACTTAGCCCGATTACGCTTGCTTCTCGACCTCTACGACAACACTTACGGCAACACTTTCTGGAGCAAATGCGATATCACCTCCGCAGCCTCGCGCTCCCCTTCCCTGGAGAACTCCACATACCAATCCGCGGTAGTTTCCCACTTTGAGTGTCCCAGCCTGGCCTGAATCACCTTCACCGGAACCCCCGCCCGATACAGCATCGTCCCTGTCCAATGCCGTAGCTGGTGCCAGGTCAGCTTAATTCCAACCTTTCTTCCAGCGGGCTTAAGACCAACCCTGAGAGCATGCCACTCCGTCATAGCCTTACCAGGGTGCTCTGGGTGTGGGAACACCAAGTCGTTTTCCGTGGCGTTGGGGGATAGCGACTTGAACTCCGTGAGCCGTTGAATCTCTGCCTCGCTCAGGTACACAGGCCTATTGCTCCGATGACCTTTCGTGAGGTGCATGTGCCCGTGGTAGCTGGCCGTGAGAAACCAAACGAGTTTATCCTCAACATTGATGGCTCCCCACTTGAGACCGAGAGCCTCACCGATACGGCAGCCTGTAACGAGAACAAACCAGGCTAGTGTCCCGTAGGGCTCCTTAAGCGTATCCAGAAGCTCTTGGACCTTCTCCTGGCTCGGTACCTCTACGGGGATGCGCGCATCGGCTTCCGGCATCTGAATGAGTGTCGCGGGGTTGGCAGTGATGTACTCTTCCCGAATAGCTTGGCGGAACAGAGAACGAATAACCGTTCTCACATTGTCGCAGGTATGCCTGGCCCTGCCTTCGGTATCGAGGCGGTTTATGAGCAACTGTACATCCCGCCTGGTAACGTTGTTGATCTCCAGGGCGCCAAGGGTTGGCACGATGCGAGCTTTGAGGATCTGGAGATACGCCAAGCGCGTGCTGGGTTTTCGCTTGCTCACGAACTCGGGTGTGTAATGATCTTCCACGTAAGCACTCACGGTCATCACCGAGCGCGGCAGCCTGACAATCTCCGACTCCACCCTGGAAATAATCGTCTGGAGCCGGCGCTGCGCTTGCCGCTTCGAGATTTCATCTTTGTAACCGAGATTCTCTGATTTCCACTTTCCCCCTGACTGGTCTTCGGACCGAACCCGAT
>PMYF01000105.1 GCA_003171295.1 Acidobacteriota bacterium
GGAGATGCGCAAGCGCCTCGCCAACCACGGCTTCCGCGTCAAAGCCACCCACCGCGACCTCGAGAAGCCCTAGCCCGACTCATGGGACTGGAGGACGCTCAGGGTGAGTTAGCGCACCGAATTCAAGCGGATAAGGTACTGCACGGGCTCGGGCATCTGGCGAATGCGGAAGGTGAACCCGCTCAGCATGAAGGCCTCGTTGAAAGAAGCGAACGACGACGTCATGGCTGAGTGTGGCAGATCGTCGAGGTAAGCCGTCCCGCGCCCAGCTTGGCCGGCAGGAACAAGATTCATGAGAACAACAGCAGGAGCAAACTGCCGCGCAGGGGAATGTGAAAGGCAAGCAGCGCGGCACCCCTCACGAACAAGACTTCCACCAGACCGATCAAAGCGAAGCGCAGCGTCCTGCCCAGGATCAATTCGACCGCAGGGCTGTGGCAGCACACGCGCAAGACGGGACCCACAACGCCCACTTCGGCAGCAGGACGGATTTGCTCCGCACGCTGTCGCGGGTCTTCACCGAGATGCAGGACTCTCCGGACCTGATCCCGCCCTACCTGCTTCCTTCTTGCTCTTGGTGATGTCCCTTTGTTTGGGCGCGGCGGTATCGCGCTCGGCAGCAGGTTGGCACTCGCCAGTTGTCATGACCTCGGGGTGATACTCAATGATCTTGAAACCATTGTCTTCGTGTTCGGCGCAGAGAAGCAGCGGGTAGAGTAGGTTTCCACACGTGTTTCGAAACTCGTTTGAGTGCTTTCCGCGCGGCGGATGAAGCTGGAAATTGGCACTCTTGATCTCTCCAGTGGGCCGTTTGTCGTACCAAGACGCACACAACCTCCGAAATACTCTGTCCTTCTGAGGCCGGACGCACCAGACACGGCACCTGGCACGCTTCGAAGTCGGCGAGTGGTCCCAGAGCACAAAAAACAAGTAAGGCATATTGTCAAGTGATGCCAGCTTGCCGGAGGACTCGGCTTTGGTCCCCGCCTTGATCACGCCGTTGAAACGAGGTCTGTCGATAGCCTCCCACGTGTTGGCCCCCTTGACATCGGACCCGTCAATGAAGTCCGAGCCCTTCTTCCGGTTTCGCCCGCTCCGTCCAGTCAGCACAGTGACCAGCACCTGCGACCATCCCCGGGTGTCGCAAGGCACGGGATGACCACTACCTTTCGCAAATGACTCCGCCGCCCAGAAGCTGCCGTGATGCAGATCTAGAAGTTGGAGCGCGTGATCGAGCGGGTCAGTTGGTTTCTGATTCATATTCGAGTACCAGTTCCGAGAGCCGAAGACTTAACCCGGAGGCGATACGATGCAGCACCTCGAACGAGGGGTTGGCTTCTCCCCGTTCAATTTCGCCCACGAATGTCCGATCGACTCCGGAGATGGCAGCCAGTCCTTCCTGGGATATGCCGCGTTCGGTCCGCAACCGCCGGATGGCCTGCCCTAGCTTTCCAGCGATGTTCGACATACCGGCAGCATCTCCCAGTTGCCCCGCCCAGCGCCACGTGCTATCGTCATCCGTACGGATACTTATCAATGCGACCTGACGCCAATTGGAACCTCTTCGGGACCGAGAAAGACTCAGCCAGCTACGCGCCGATCTACGAGCGACTTGCGGAACTCCGTGAGGAGTTCCATCGCTCGGGACGGTTGGACGATTCCAACGCCAAACTTGATGAGGTCGTGAAGCTGTTCGCCACCTATCTGGCCGTTCGGCTGGGGGACGTCCAAGGTTTTCCAGAGCCTACAGACCCTCCTGCTGAGGACTTCGTTGCCAGGCTGCAGGATTCCTTCATTAGCGCTTCAAAGCTTCCTTACTACGCTCGCAGCGACAGCGGCTCGATATTCGGCGCCACGCCAGCGCTTATGCTCCGAAATTCCGACGCCGCTTTGGCCGCTCGCCTGACGCGCTTGGTGGTTCGAGCCGTTGGCGACGCTTTTGCGCACCAGGAATTTGGGAATCCGTACGACGTTCTCAACGAGGCTTTCGGGCATTTCGTGCGCGACAACTTCCGCGGGAACATCGAGGATGCGCAATACCTCACGCCGGCGGAGGTTGTCGATTTCATGGCGACAATCGCGCTCGATGATCTCAGCCGGGGTGGTCGCTTGTCCCAAGAGGAGCCACTCGTAGTGGCTGACCCTTGTTGTGGTGTCGGCTCCTTCTTGACGGCATTCGCCTCGAAGTATCGGACATCAGCACCTCAAGGCGCGCCGCCCCTCAAGCTTCATGGGCAGGATAAGGTCGAGCGGATGGCACGTTTGGCAACAGTCAATCTGACGCTATTTCGGGTGTTCGGGCACTCTGTTTCGATCGGCAACTCGCTCTACCAGGGATCTCCTCTTGATGAGCTGAATGGCGGCGTCGATCTGATCCTCACAAATCCACCATTCGGCGCCAGGTTTGCCCAACCCGAAATTGCTCTGCTCGCCGGGCACAACACGCCATTCTTCTCCTTGCTCGGCGGTACGAGGACACCGCTTGATTCGGAACTCCTTTTTGTGGACCGCAGTCTACGTCTGCTGCGCGAAGGCGGGCTGCTGCTCATCGTGGTCCCGGACAGCGTGATCTCGGCAAGCGGCGTCCCAGCTCTCCTCCGCCATCACCTGGAAACCACTGCAACCCTTCGTGGTGTGATCGAACTGCCTTCGGTCACATTTGCGCAGGCTGGGACTCGCACAAAGACAGCAGTTCTTTACTTGGAGAAGCACAAGACGACAGGAAGCGCCCGGCAGAGTGTTTTCATGGGGGTCTGCGAAGACTTGGGATTCCAGGTAAACAGCCGAAAGGGTGTCCAGATAAAGGTTGAAAAGGGCCAGGACGATCTCCCTGCACTCGTGGCTGCATACCGGAGAATGGACGGGAGCACCGGGATAAAGGAGCCGATGATTCTCTCTGACAGCCCTTCCGCAGCCGCTATCCCGATCGAATACATCCGTGATGCCTGGACCCCTCGTCACTACCAATCTAAACGCCTCGAAGCGCTCCGCAACATGTCCGACACACGACAGATCGTGACCGCCCGGCTCCATGACCTGGTTGATTTCGTAGCCGACCAGCGCCGCCCTGAGCAACATCGAGCTGGGTTAGCCTTTATCAGCGTCCTTCACGTGCTTGCTGAGGGGGTGTTGGATCTCGCAGCATTGGAAACTTACGCCCCGAAGACTCCCGGAGTGCCAGTCAAACCGGGCGAGGTGCTGTTGTCTCGCATTAACCCAAGGATTCCGCGCGCGCTCGTCGTTCCGGACCTCGGGCAGCCCGTCTTGTGCTCAAGCGAATTTGAGATCATGCGCCCGAAACACGGGGTTGACCCTTACATGATCGCCTACCTCCTGCTCTCGCATGCCGTGCAGGTTCAGATCCAGAGCTTGACTTCCGGAACGTCCGCCTCGCACAATCGTGTGAAAACTGCGGATTTAGCGCGTGTGTCCCTGCCAATTCCGCGCACTGCTAGTGAATCGGGCGAGAGGCTGAAGCGCAAGGTGACTCTATACCGGAAGGGGCTCGCGAGCATGTTGACGAGCCACCAGTCCCTTGTTCGGCTCAGAGAGACCGAGATGGACTGGTTGGTCACCTAACTCGACCGGCACCACCGTTCACAGCCGCCTCATTTCCTCGAAGTCCTTGAAACTACGGTTCGAAGCCCGGCGGCCGACGGTCCGCGCTTCTAGACGCCTGCTATGGTGGGAACGGAACGGGCCAAGCGGCCGTTCGACACGGCTCGACAGAATCCGACACTTTTTGGACCTTTTGAATTCCCAGCAGGCGCGCCGGGCAACCGGGTTCCGGTCACGGTACTTGCGAGGCTGGCGGCAAGCGTGTTTTTCGCGTGGATGAACAGAACTACCGCAAGCCCATGACCATCGAGAAAGCTCTTCTCGAAATGGACCGCAAACGGGATTACGTCGTGTTCCGCGACTCCGAAACGGACCGCGTCAGCGTGCTCCTGCGCCGCCGCGACGGCCACTTCGACATCGTCGAAGGTTGACGACAGACCGTATGGCCAAGCGCGCCGC
>PMYF01000454.1 GCA_003171295.1 Acidobacteriota bacterium
GCGCCGCCTCTCCTATGAATCGCTCGCCAGATTCGTCTCCGACTGGGGAGGCCTTGCAACCTACAAGCCCGTCTCCAGCGAACCCGGCGAGGAAGAGTACATTTTCGATGCCATCGGCATGTTGGGAATCCCCCTCGCACCGACCGCGCATTTTCCNNCTCTTCACCGTCCACGCCCTTGAAGATGTGCAGTTCGTGTCCAAACTCACCCGGTTGCTTGCTGCCGGCGGCACGGCTTTTGTGAGCCAGGGTCTCGCGCACCGGCTGAACGCTGACCCCCGACTGCCCACCCAGGCATCTCTCGATCTCGAAAAAGATCGTGACCTGAAGACGGTGGAGGCGGGGGGCGGGAAACTTATCATATTCTCCGCCGCGCTACCGCGCCTGGCTTATGTCGATGGGCACAACCGCCTGGAGCAACTCACCCCGGAGCTTCGCAGCGCACTTGATGAGCTGCGCAGGCGAGTCTCGGAATTCACCGTGACCTCTCCGGATGCTCCGCCGCGCGTGGCAATCTTCCCACTGGGCGGGCGCGTTGCGGTGGTGAACTACACAGAACTCCCTGTGGCTTGTCGATTGACCGGATTGGCGGGCATGGCGCGCAAATACACTAAGGTCTTCAGCACCGACGGCGCCACGCTCGCCTCCGACGGCGCCACCCTGCGCCTGCCACCTCATGCCGTGCTGGTGGTGGAATAGCGAGGCCCGATGCTGATTCTCGATATTGGTTGCGGCAAGAACAAACAGGAACCCGGAGCGATTGGCCTGGATCGCCAGCCGGGCTCGGACGCCGACATTCTTTGTGAACTCACGCACTTTCCGTGGCCGATCCGCGACAGTTGTGCCGAGCGAATTTGTCTTTCGCACTTCCTTGAGCACCACTCCGACGTCCTGCGCGTCATGGCGGAGGTGCACCGTATTGCCAAGCCCGGCGCGGAGGTAGTGATCGTCACGCCGCACTACAGCTCGCCCGACTCCTACACCGACCCCACGCACGTCGTGCACTTGGGATTTCACAGCTTTGACTACTTCGTTCAGGCAAGCTTTGAGAATTTCACTTACGGCGCGGGCGGCTTCCGGATTCTCGATCGGCGCCTGACTTTTGGCGGAAATTTCTTGTTGGATAATTTAGGGCGGATGATGGCCAGGATCTCGATTGACTTTTACGAGAAACATTTTGCCTGGATTTTCCCAGCCCGCAACATCCATTGCCGGCTGGGCGTGGTCAAATAGGTGGGTTCGCCCGGCGCATAGCACCGGTCATCCTTGCAAGGCATAGGTAAAATGGCCCGTAGCGCGGACCCGACGGCCGGGGTCCGCGCTGCCCAGTTGCGCTTCCATTTCGATTCTCACCGGATTCACTGCGGCGGCTGGCCGGGCTGACCACCCCGCTCCGGTCTTGTACCCTTTGGGCCTGTCCTGACCTGTGTTGCCATGAACTGGCCCTGCACTTCTTTTCCGGAGGCAAAGACGCGATCGCCCACCTTGAGGTCTTTCGACGTGATGGTCTGGCCCTCCTTGGAGAAAGTGGTTTGGTCATTGATCGCGATGGTCTTTTCACCCTGCCATGGGTTCCGCACTACAATCCGGTTCTGGTCAATGGAGATGATATCGCCACCGATTCGGTCGCCAGCACCGGGGCCCCTATCCCCACCTGCTTGGAACCTCTGGAGCTGTTCCTCGGTGACGCGCCTGACGCCTAAAGCCACGAATTGTTTGTCGGAGTTGAGATTGCCCCGCACAGCGATGTGGTCGCCGGGCTTCAAATCTTCCAATTGGAATCGCTGTTGCTGCTCCATATAGCTTGTCCGGCTGTTCACCAGCACGATCTGCGTAGTACCATCCGGCTTCTTAACTTCGAAACGATCAACCCCCACGGAAGCGACGGTTCCCAAAACGCGCTCACCGCCCATCTCGCGCCGGGGTGGTTGTAGCCCCTGGCCGGGGGGGGTACCTTGCGCTGCCAGTGGGCTGGCCAGCGTCAGGGCAAGAAGGATTGCCATACTCAATCGGAACTGGTTCGACATAGAGTCCTCCACTAGCTTCTGACGTCCCAAAAGCCCACCGGGTTACCTGTAACCTGGCGGGTTTGGAAAACGTACTAAGTCAGTGAACGCTCAGGGAAACACATCCGGTGGAGTTACTCGCACGTGCCGATAAGGAATATCGCAAGATTCGCCAAATCGCTTTGGACACTCGTCGTCTTTGGGTCCTTAGCCCCCAGCCTGCTGTTCGGCCAAGCCACCACCTCGGGGACGATCGTGGGGCACGTGCGCGGCCCGGGTGGTGTTTCGGTGCCGGGCGCGACCGTCCAACTTGCCAATCCACAAACCGGCGAACGCAAAGAAACCTGGACTGACGAGTCGGGCAATTACACATTCAGCGGGCTCAATCCCGGCGACTACCGCCTGGAGGTGTCCTTGGTGGGCTTCCGTCCTGACTCGCGCGACCCCGTGCCCGTGACTCCGGGCAAGGAACTCACCGTCAACGTGGCGCTGGTTTTCGCGTTGCCGGAAGACAGCGCGCCGCAGCCGGCGCAGGCTACGGGGCGTGCCACGCCAACGCCGGCAACGCTGCCGGGCCAGAGGCGTGGGGATCTCGCGAATCCCGGTGATCTGGAGAATTCTCTCGGCAACGGCGCCAGGGCGGGCGCGGGAGTTGGGGCCGTGCGCCTTGCCGAGGGGGCCGGGCTGGAGAATCCTGTTTCTGCTGAGTCGTCCGTCGAAGGAGTCGACACCTCCGCCAGCGCAGCGAACTCTTTCCTGCTTGCCGGCGGGGTGGGCGACATTCCCACTCCTGGGGAAGGCCGGGGTGGGCGAGGTGGGATGCGCGGCGGAGGAATGGGTGGCTTCGGCGGAGGTCCCGGCGGTGGACCCGGTGGCGGCGGGAGGCCGTTTGGCGGGGGAGGTGGACCCGGGCCAGGAG
>PMYF01000456.1 GCA_003171295.1 Acidobacteriota bacterium
GATTCCGGGGCTGCGTGCCCCGAAGAAGAGTTGGAGTAGCTGGGCAGGCGGGACAACACGGCCCGCACCCGCGCCCATGAGACAACGGGTTCTTTTTCTGCCTATTATCTTGCTGTTTTCATCGTTTCCTTCCCTCTTAGCAACTCCCGGCGGTGAGACAGCGGGGGGTTCCATCGACCTCAGTCAAGGCTGGCGCGTTCTTCAGGACGTGCATGATACCGGCGAGCGGATGGGTTTGTTTCGTCCAGATTACAACACTCTCGCAAGAGGGCCAGCCATCTCTGATTGGGAACCGATCCCGCGGCTTGCTCATCTTCAACTGCTGTTCGCAGCGCAGCCCTATTTCGGCCGCGAACTGCGCTACTTCAACGAGGCTCCCTGGTGGTATCGGCTGGAATTCGCTACGCCCGCCCAAGCGCTGCAGGCCACGCTGCGATTCGAAGGCGTCGATTACTTCTCCAAGGTCTTTCTGAACGGCCAACTCTTGGGCGAGCATGAGGGCTACGCCGACCCGTTTGAGTTCGAGGTAGGTCCGCTGTTAAGCCGCACCGGTCCCAATGTTCTGGTTGTGAAGGTCTGGTCCCCCTGGGATCACGACTGGGTCGAGCGTGACCCAGAGGGCCAGGGCTGGACGTCCGGGGTGGTGCGACACCTGCTCAAGGGCACCTACGAGCACTCGGACACGTTCGTGCAACGCGACGTGAATCCTGTCGGCATTTGGAGGCCCGTGTGGCTGATCTTGCATGATGGATTGCGGTCCGCCGGTGAGCCGTTCATCGAAACCCGGATGGCCGGGTCGGGTGAGAGCGCGGATGTTAAGGCCACTTGGCCGGTCGCGTTAAACCAGGGGCAGCGCCGGTTGGATCTGTCAGTCCGCATCCGATTGGCTCCGGACGGGGCAGAGGTCGCGAGGACCTCGAAGGTGGTTGAGATCATGGCCGGGCAGGCTGCGCTTGAAGCCGCAGTGTCGGTTGCGCATCCGCGGCTGTGGAGTACGTGGGACCACGGCGGGGCGGCCTTGTACCAGGCCGACATGGAACTGCGCGATGGGAAAGAGGTCGTGCTCACCCGGTCGATTCCTTTTGGAATCCGGCGCGTGGAATTGCGGCGCACTGCAAATGACACCACCTTTTACCTGAATGGAAAACGCATCTATTTGCGCGGCACGACCTATTGGCCGGATGAGTACATTTCGGTCAGTGACGTGGGCCGCTACGAGCGTGATCTCGGCACGATGATTCGCGCCGGGGTGAATGCCATCCGCGTGCATGTTCACAGCGAGAACCCCGCATTCTACGACCTGTGCGACCGCCTGGGTCTGGTTATCCTGCAGGACAACGATCTGAACTGGACCTTCCCAACGGATGAGGAGTTCACAAAGAGGGCGGTGGTCGGGTTCGGACGTTTGATCCAGCGGTTGCGGAATCACCCGAGCATCATCTGCTGGATCGCGATGAATGAGGTGCCCAAGGAGGCACTCGTACGTCCAGGCGTTCAACTGTTGGCCGAAGCGAAACGACTTGATCCTTCACGTCCGGTGATCAAGAGCTCACAGGAGAATGATGACCCCGAGAGCGGCGATTACCACGATTACCGCGAGTGGGCCGCGGACGGCGAATATCTGTCCATCTACGGTTCCAAAGAGAAGTTAGTCACGGAATTTGGTATGGACGCGCCTCCGGCTCCCGATAGCGCCCGCCTTATTCCCCGGATGGCGGAACGCCTTCGCGAGGTGCTCCCGCGAGTTGCCGAACTGCATGATTACCAGTATTGGGTGCTGAAGTACCACATCGAACATTACCGCATGCAGAAGTATGCTCCGAATGCCGGCTATTTCCTGTTCATGTGGATCGATTTCTGTCCGCAAAGCTTGATGGGCGTTTACGATTACTGGGGGGTTCCGAAGGCGAAAGGCATCGGCGGAGGATTGCGGGCCTTGGAAGAAAGCAATCACCCGGTGGGTATCTTCATGGAGTACAAAGATGCGCCGGTGGCATTGCACGCGGCGAACGATTCCGACGAGGACCTGGGAGAGTGCACGGCGGAATGGACTGTGACGAAGAGCGAGGGCGAGCGCGTGACGGGTGGCCATCAGACGGTACACCTCGGCGCGGATTCTCACGTCCGTGTCGCAGACCTGGCTTTTGAGGTCCGCCCGGACTTGCAATATCAAGTAGCTCTTGTGCTGCGAGGGCCTGACGGGCGCGTAATCGCGCGTAATCTGTATCGGGATCCGTTCCACCCGCCCGCCCATCCGAAAGGGCACCCCGCGCGGTTCGACCATGAAATTGGCATGCGGCTCTGGTGGGCCGGCGGTAGCAAATGACCGCGCTAGGGGCGCCGCGCGTCAGATCCTAGTCACTGCGAAAGGCATCCATTGCCTTCGATTGCCCGAGACGGCGGCCGATGCGGATACCTTCGCTATGCAAGGGAGGGAAAGGCTCTGCGAGCCATACGCGATGGGTACGAAGCCAATGGACTGAGGGTGAGAATCTCAGATATTGGGTTTGCAAAACTTGCGAATCCTGTCTATGGCGAATTGGCATGTTTACCGATCCTACGGTGACCGTGCTGCCCAAGTGAGGTGGTGAGTCACACTGGCGGAGCAGCAGCTGGTGGCAGTGAAAGGATGAGATCAGCCAACCGCGCCGAGTTCACAATCTCAAACAGTGACTGCTTTCATTGGAATTGCAGTTTTCCGATGTCCGCCGGATACCACAGGGGGCACGAGTCTTTGGAGAATCAGGCAGCCATGGGTGTGTGATAGAGACCTCGACAGTGACCTTGCCATCCATAGGAATGGAGATTGGCGACCGGTCGCGGCATCAGCACGTCTTGGTCAGGTGTTCGCCCTTCCAATGCAGCATGGGAGCGATGATCGTTGAAATATGTTCTGAAATCGAGCAGCTTGTTTTCGAGATCCGCCGTGGTCCAGAACAACGTGCGATCCAGGTACTCACGTCGAATCGTGCCGATCAGCCTTTCCACAAAGGGATGAGACAAGGGAACATAGGGGATGGTTTTGATCTCGGTCACCTCCAGTATGCGCAGATTGGCTTGCCACTGCCCAAACCGATAAAGGGGATCGTGGTCGGAGCTGAGGTACTTGGGCATCCCGCGTTGCCCCCGAAGGGCGCGGTTAAACATCCGGCAAAGAGCGACACCGTCGACGGCCCCGGCATGAACGCCGAACCCCAGGATGCGGCGCGTGTATTGATCCATGACGACTAGGACCCAGTGGGTCCGCAACGTGGCCGATTCGCACCTGAACAGATCTAGACTCCAGAGGCTGTCCTTCAGGTGTCCAATGAAGGTCAGTCAGGGTGGCCCCCCAGAGTTCTGTTCCGGTCGGTAGTGACGGGCGAGAATCCTTCGAACCACGTCTTTGTCGATGGGGATGTCGAAAGCCAAGGCAATCTGCTGGGCGATGCGCGGACAGCCCCAGGTGGGATTGCGCTGCTTCATTTGGACGACGGCTTCAATGAGTTCTTTGTTGGGTCCCCTTGGGCCGGGCCTACCCCTGTGCTTGGATGAGAAGAGCAGGCGATATTTTCGGCCCCTCAGAGCGTGGTGGAGGCGCAAGAGGGTCGAAGGTTTCAGTACGATGGCTGAACGGATCAGGCGGCCGGGGCAAATGAGGAGAGCACACAAACCGGAGACGAGGCGATCTAAAGTGAGTAGATTGGGGGACCGGTGCCGCGAACGATTGAGGATCAGGAGTTGCTGCTTGACGAGGACCGACTCCGCCACCACGGAACGCATGCCGCCGGGACCCAAGAGCCGGGCGAACGTTGCGATGAGATG
>PMYF01000665.1 GCA_003171295.1 Acidobacteriota bacterium
TTAAAGCGGTACGTGAGCTGGGTTCAGAACGTCGCGAGACAGTTCGGTCCCTATCTGGTGTGGGCGTAGGAGATTTGAGGGGAGTTGTCCTTAGTACGAGAGGACCGGGATGAACAGACCTCTTGTGTACCAGCTGTCACGCCCGTGGCACGGCTGGGTAGCGAAGTCTGGAAGTGATAACCGCTGAAAGCATCTAAGCGGGAAGCACGCCCCAAGATTCGATCTCCCAAGGGCGCGCGTTCGCGTGCTACACGAATGCAATCCCTTTGAAGGGCCGTCGAAGACTACGACGTCAATAGGCCAGATGTGTAAGCGCAGTAATGCGTTCAGCTTACTGGTCCTAATCGCCCGTTCGGCTTGACCATAAATCTGCTCAGCATATTCACAGAAGTTGATAGTAGCCTTTTACAGACGCCACACTATTCAGAGAAGAAGCTGTCAGCCATGCGCTCCCAGCTTTCAGCTCGAGCGTTCACGCGCGGGAGCTGATTGCTAACGGCTGGTCGCTGGCTACTTCTTTCAAACGATTTTCCGGCGGTCATACCGGAGGGGTCACACCCGTTCCCATCCCGAACACGGTAGTTAAGCCCTCCAGGGCCCATGGTACTGCGCGGGTAACTGCGTGGGAGAGTCGGTCGTCGCCGGGATTAAATTGAAAAGGCTCGGTTGCTTTGGCAACCGAGCCTTTTTGCATTGGTAGCGCGGAGTTGTTCTTAAACTCCGCGAGTTGTATGCTTGGCAACCGTCGAGGAGTCGCAGACTTACGGAGAACTTTACCTGCTGAGCTTGGCGGTCATACGTGTCTGGAGGGTGGCGATGGAAAGGGTAGAAGTTCCCTCCCCGAAGATCGACGAAGTCCTTGAATTCCGTTCATCTCTGACCGGCGAGACTGATCGTGGTTGTGCCCTCACGGCGGCCGCATACTTGAGCGACGAGCTCGAAAAGTTACTGGGGGAGCTTGTTCGTCATTAGAAGAGCAAACGGTCGATAGGCTCTTCGAAGCGTTCAGCCCGGCGGGCTCCCTTTCCGCTCGAATAGATCTTGCATACGCGTGTGGGCTGTTGCCAAAGGCCACATACAACGATCTTCATTTGATACGGAAAATTCGGAACGAGTTTGGACACGTTGCGCAGCCCTTGACGTCTGACGAACCCGCAATTGCAGACCGATGTCGATTGTTACAACATAGCGTGCTTGAAGCCAAGGCGCGTTCGCGGGCTAAGTTCACGAACGCCGCGCTACGCGTGTGCGCAGCGATTCACGCATTCACCTATACGACCAGCCATCGAGCCGTTCCGCAAGACCTTTTGTTGGATGAAGAGCGGAAACCCCAAGTCCGCGATACGGCGAAAACATTTGCAGTGGAGATTCTGGAACGTTTGGGTCTGAGCGATGATGAGCGTATAGACAAGACCCATCCGTAAGAAGCTGCGGGTGGCGCATACATTGCGCCGTTTGCAATGTGTGCGGTCGAAGGAAAGTAGGAGATCGCCGGTGGGGACACCGGCGCTACAAACGAGCACGCAATCAGCGTAGCGCTGACCTTCAGGTCGGGAGGTTGTGGTGGCAAGGGCAATGCCGACCTAAAGGTCGGCGCTACAGCGAACGTGGTCGTGCGTGCGCGCCTCGTGCCCGCCCTTCCTATTTGTAGCGCGGCTCTATGAGCGGCGAGACGACAGTCCATAGTTGACAGCACTTTGCGCACAACTGCTGAAGAACTGCGGAAATACGGCATGCACACGACTTCCCTATTCACAATTCAGGATTCACCCTTCATAATGTGTTTTCCCCCGTGCTGTGGCTCCGGAGAAACCCAACGGAAAAGGAGAGTCGAATGGAAATAGGAATCCAAGCAGGAAGGGATATCATGGACCAATGGGTTGATGTGACAGTGAAGGGGGGATCAGGGCAACTCATCTCGCACGTAACGACAAATCTCGACGGCTTCCCAATCGGTGATGATGATTTGAATCCACCGCAGAGCTCATACCAACGCACCTGGCAGCAGGTGGGGTCAGGAGGGGCTAATCAGACCCATCAAGTGGTGGTAACCGGACACGATGAGAAGGGGAACGAAGGATCCGCCTCGAAGACTTGGCAGGATTAGGGCGGGCCGTCGCGAGACCCAATCTGAGCTCGAGACGCCGCGGACAACTCTGCGCCGGCTGAGAAGATCCGGGCAGGGAGGCTGGAAATCTGCTGGAAAAGGTTTGGCATTTCCTAGGACAATTGCATCTTCATTTTGAAGGAGACGACACATGGCGGACGAGTTGACCCTGGAAGCGGCCGAACGGATTGTAGGGGCGGCGAAGAAGAAAGCGGCGGAAATTAACACGAAAATGGACATCGCGGTGGTGGACGCGGGAGGCAATCTCAAGGCCTTCGTGCGTATGGATGGCGCCTGGCTGGGCAGCGTGGACATCGCGCAGCGCAAGGCGCGCACCGCCCGCTGGTTCGACATGGAAACTGGCGTGATCGGCAAGCTCTCGCAGCCCGGCGGGCCTCTCTACGGCATCGAGCACTCGAACGGCGGGCTGATCACCTTCCCTGGCGGCGTGCCGCTCAAGAACGCGCAGGGCGACGTGGTGGGCGCCATCGGGGTCAGCGGCAGCACGGTGGAAAACGATCATACCGTGGCCGTGGCCGGCGCCGCTGCCCTCGGGAAATAAGGACATTCACCAGTCGGGCCGCGAGACCCGGGAACAGTTAGCAAGATCGCGTGACGGCGGGGGTAAAACCCCACCCCTCCCCTCCCTGGTGAGAAACCAGAGCTAGATCCCCGCCTGCAACGTATCCGTCCTGTAGACCCATT
>PMYF01000786.1 GCA_003171295.1 Acidobacteriota bacterium
ACCCCGGCGGCGGGCATATGCACGTCCACAACCTCCGGCATCTGCTTGCGCAGAAGGGGCAGGAATAGGCGTTCCACCGCATAGCCCATCCAGTAATCCTCCATGGGGGGCCTGCCGACGATGGTGGAAACGTAGATGGGGTCGCGCCTCCGGGTGATACAGGTAAGATGAAACGCCGGGAATTTGTCCTGGAGCGAGTAGTAGCCCGTATGGTCGCCGAAGGGCCCTTCGGTGCGGATGTCGTCGAGATCAACATAGCCTTCGAGCACGATTTCGGCTTGGGCAGGGACCTCCAGGTCCACCGTTTCGCATTTCACCAATTCGACAGGGTCCTGGCGCAGGAAGCCGGCAAAAAGGAATTCGTCCAGGTCTTCCGGCAGGGGCAGGACGCCGGAAAGCATGGTGGCCGGGTCCGCGCCCAGGGCTACGGCCACGTCCATGCGGCGGCTCTTCCCTTCCCGCGCCAGCATGCGGAAGTGCTCCGCGCCGCCCTTGTGTATCTGCCAGTGCATGCCGGTAGTCCGCTCATCATAAACCTGCAGGCGGTAACACCCCACGTTGCGCCGGCCGTTCTTGGGGCTGCGCGTGATCACCATGGGGAAGGTAATGAACCGGCCGCCATCCTGGGGCCAGCATTGCATGATCGGCAGGCGCGCCAGCGACAAGTTGTCCCTTTCGATCACTTCCTTTACCGGACCGCTGCGTACGTTCTTCGGGAAGAAGGACCCGATTTCTGAGAGTTTGGGAAGCAGCTTCACTTTGTCGAGGAAGCCTTCCGGTGGCTTCATCTCCAGCAGATCCTCGATGCGCCGCGCCACCTCTTCGAGAGAGTTGACCTCGAGCGCCAGTTCCAGGCGCCGCCGGCTCCCCAGCATATTGATGAGCAACGGTAGGGTGTAGCTCACGCCGTCGCGGGCAGAGCGGGGCCTTTCAAACAGCAGCGCCGGCCCCCCGGCCTTCGATACGCGGTCGGTGATTTCGGTGATCTCCAGATCGACGTCAACTTCGGCGGAGAGGCGTTTGAGTTCGCCCTCCCGCTCCAGGCGGGCAAGGAACTCGCGCAAGTCTCGGTAGGCCACGATGGAACCTCACAGAGTAAGTGGGGCAAGCCGTCAGCCGCGAGCCCCGAGTGGTCAGTCGCCGCCGGTTCTCGGGCGCCGGGTGCGATGCCTCCGGCAAATGATGAATAGCGACTGGGCACTCCGTGGAAGCATTGCAGATTGAGCGGGCCAAATCAAGTCTTGTAGGGCCGGGGCTTGCCCCGGCCTAGGCCGCCCCAAGGGGTGGCCCTACACACACGCCGAAAAATGTTTGCCAATAAAACAAGAAATTACGATGTTGCAATGCAGGCATCCTGTCCGCACAGCGAGCTGAGCTGCCGCGCAGCTTATCAGCATGGAGATTGGTACGTCGGCGCCACGGGTAATGGGTCAGTTTGCGGCGCTCTATGAGCGCCGGAATCTATTGAATCAAGAGCCGGCGGTCATAGACCGCCGCTACAAAAACCAAATTGAGCCACTACCAGCGCCCCGGGTTTGCTTGACATTCCCCTGACTGCGCCGGACACTAGGACTACGGGAACCAACCCAGGTGCAGCAACTGCTCGCGGGGAGCCGCGGAAGGGTTTCTGTGTTTCTGATTGCGGGGCCAGGATTGATGCCATCCTCTCTCAGGCTCTTCCCTTGGGCCGGACCTCCGAGGCCGTCCGCCCTCATGGCTGTCCTGCTGGCCGGCTGCCTGACTTTTGCGCCTAGCTTGCTGCGAGGTCAAAAGGAAGGCGCCGACGATGTTTCCACGCGCGACGTGCAGCCCACCTTCAAGATGCAGGTCGAGCGCAATCTCGTATTGGTACGCGTCGTGGTGCGGGACGCAAAGGGCACGCCGATTGAGACCCTCCGCAAAGAGGATTTTCAGCTCTTCGATCGCGGCAAACCTCAAACCATTTCGCACTTCTCGCTGGAGAAACCGGCGCTGAAGGCCGCCGCGAAGCCGGCGGAGACCCAACCCGAATCCGCAGGGAAGGCCACGGAGGAGTCCCCGAACCCGCCCTCCACGTTAAACCGCTTCCTGGCTCTCTACTTTGACGACGTGCATACGTCTTTCGAGGACATGGCGCACGCCCGGGATGCCGCCGATCACTATCTGGCAGCTTCGTTCCAAGCGGGGGATCGCGTGGGCGTATTCACAGCCTCCGGCCAGAAGCAGTTGGATTTCACACCCGACCTCAAGCAGGTGCACCAGGCGCTTCTCGACCTTCGTCCCCGTCCCGTGGTCGGGAAGGACAACTCTTGCGGAGCGGTCCCGCCCTATGAAGCCTACCTGATCTTCACCCAGAACGATCCCCAGGCCCTGGCAGTGGCGACCGACGAAATCCTGAACTGCCGTTACAGCGGGGACACCCGCAACCTTGCACAAGCCCAGACTGAGGCGCAGGCGGATGCCGCACGCGCCAGTTCCCAGGCTGAAATGGAGTCGACCGCGGCCTTGCGGGGAATTGAATCGCTGGTCCGCCACCTGACGACCTTCCCCGGCCAACGCAGCGTGGTGATTGTCTCGAGCGGTTTCCTGACGGAGACCCTCCGCTACGAACTCGGGGAAATCACGGATCGCGCTCTGCACGCCAACGTTATCCTCAACGCCTTGGATGCCCGCGGCCTTTACACCCCCGTGACGACCTCAGACGCCTCGCAGCGGTTCGTCGCCTTCACCTCCCATGCCGGTGTGACGGGCCAAAAAAGCCAGATGTTGGAACAGAGTGCCAGCCGGGAGAGCGACGGGATGCGGACGCTTGCCCTCGAAACCGGCGGCGTATTTTTCAACAACAGCAATGACCTCGAGGCAGGATTCCGCCGGGCAGCGGCGCTTCCCGACCCTTATTATATTCTGGCCTTCTCACCCCAGAATCTTAAACTCGACGGTGGCTTCCATGCTCTCAAGGTCAAGCTGGTTTCAGGAGCGGGCCTTGCCGTGCAAGCGCGCCGCGGCTACTTTGCCCCCAAGAAACTGGACGACCCGTCCGTGCGGGAGAAAGAGGAGATTCAGGAAGCCCTTTTCTCTCAGGACGAATCGCGGGAACTACCGGTGGAGGTCCGCACCCAGTTCTTTGTGAAGAACAATTCCGAGGTGCAACTCGCCGTCCTGGCCCATCTGGACCTGCACCCGGTGCATTTCCGCAAGCAGGAAGGGCGTAATCTCGACAACCTGGCATTCGTAACCGCCCTGTTTGACCGCGATGGCCACTTGGTGACAGTTCAGGAGAAGATTGTCCAATTGCGGTTGCGGGATGCCACCCTGACAGCGCTTCTCGATCGCGGCCTGACACTGCGCACCCACTTCGACATCAAACCAGGGACCTACTTGGTACGCACCGTGGTTCGGGATTCCGAATCCGGCCAAATTTCCGGGTTGAATCGTACCGTCGAAATTCCTTATTAGGAGAACTGCCATGTCTCGACACCATCTGGCTTTGATTCTCGGCTTGGCCATCGCCCTTGGCTGGCTGGGCCTCGATTCGGCCACGGCTCCCGCCGCCCCGCGTGGCGGGCAGAATCCTTCCCCGCAAGCCGTCGCTACCGCGCCGGGAATGATCAAGGCGGAAACCAATCTCGTCCTGGTTGACGCGATCGTGACCGACAAAAAGGGAAATTACATCAAGGACCTGGAGCAGAAGCAATTCCACGTCTTTGAAGACGATGTCGAGCAGAAAACCATCAGCTTCTCGCGCGGGGCGGATATCCAACCCAACGCCCCCCAGCAGCAACGCTATATGGTCCTGTTCTTCGACAATTCCACCATGGACCCGAGTGACCAGACCCGGGCGCGCCAGGCGGCTGCGAAGTTCGTGGAAGGCACAGCCTCCCCGAATCGCATGATGGCCGTGGTCGACTTCGGCGGAACCCTGAACGTGGCGCAGAACTTCACCTCCGACGGGGAGCGCTTGAAGCGCGCCGTCGCCGGCGTGAAGTTCTCCGCGGTGCAGGCGAACGAGCCCGCTGGCGGAGTGCAACTTGCCTCCCTGGGCGGGGTGCCCGGGAGCCTGGCCGGTTCCGATTTCGGCGCCCGGAGCTCTCTGATGGCCATTCGCCAGCTTGCCAAACTGCTGCGCACGGAGCCGGGCCGAAAGACTCTGGTGCTGTTTTCCGGAGGATTTCCACTTACTGCGGAGCGCCAATCCGAACTTACAGCAACGGTCGATGCGCTGAACAAGGCGAACGTCGCGGTGTATCCGGTGGACGTGCGCGGCCTGGTCGCCTCACCCGGCAATATTTCGAACCCCTCGGGCGTTTCCGGATTCCTGCCCAGGGCATCTCTCAGTGACGCGGACTCCCGATTCCTTCACCTGCCGGGTCTTCTGGCCGTGCTGACGATGCCGTTTGACCCTGAACCGCAGCGTCCGGGCGGTGGTGGTGGCGGTGGCACGGGCGGAGCCGGTGGCGCGGGCGGAGCCGGTGGCGCGGGC
>PMYF01000399.1 GCA_003171295.1 Acidobacteriota bacterium
ACTTGGATGAACGCACACCGAAGTCTTGGGGCATGGGAGGAGACTTTTTCGTTGATGAGCCATCCCCCCTTGGGGGCGGGACAGCATGCTGCCCCAGCGGATGGCAATCTGCTGGAAGATTTCGAAAATTCCCAGGAAACCGAAATCCTCTTGCAGCGCTGGCAGATTTCCATGGACGCGAACGCCGCCGGCCATTCCCTCGGGGAACTGGATGTCGTCTCCCCCGGCTCCCCCGGCAGCGAACACGCCCTGCGCTTCCACGGCCGCGTCGCTCCCGCCGCGGGGAGTGAGCGTGGATATGTGGCCCTCCGATATACTTTCTTGCTCGCTCCCCGCGACCCAGGCCCGCGCGGCATTCAGTTTGACGTGCGCGGCGATCGCCGGCTTTTCCAGATCAAGATTGAACGCTCCAACGAGGCGCTCGGGGCGCCCACCCTCACCTTTGTTCCGGACTCCGCCTGGCAAACCGTTCGCCTGCCCGCCGCCTGGCTGGCCAATCGCGAGGCCTCCTCCCCAGGCGGGACAACCTGGGTCCTGGAAATTCTGGCCAACGGCCCCCCCGGCGACTTCCAGTTGGACCTCGACGAACTCAGACTCTATTAGGCCGGATTTCTCACCATGCTCCGCACCTGGCTCGACCACCAGTTCTTGGACATTACGAGAGGAGAGAGAATAGCGAAGGTACCAACGGACGGCACATCTGTCTTATCTCAAGGCAACGGCGTATTCCCGCTTGAAACAGCGGATTCGAAGGCAACCATCGTGAGGCAGTGCAGCTCGGCCATCACATTCATGCTTCAGTCAGTGCCGTTGACCTGGGGCGTGTCCGTAAAAGGCGACGGCATGTCTCCCCCGACATGGCTATAATCAAGTTGGAATCTTGGGGTGAATAGAACGATTTCAAGCCGCACAGAGATGGCGATTCTCTTTGGACCTGGGGAATGCTACGGCAAAACTCCTTCGCCCAAGAGTCTGACTTGACGAGGCGGCTGCAAGCACGACGAACCTGTCATCCACGAGCAAAACTGCCGCCCGTGAATTCGAGGCCTGCATGCTTGACGCATTACTTGTTCATCGGTTGCATTTTGCTTACACAGTCACCTTCCACTACTTGTTTCCGCAGCTCACCATGGGATTGGCGCTGCTCATTCTGATTCTAAAAACGCTGGCGCTGCGGAGCGGAGACGAGCACTACAACAGCGCAGCGCGCTTCTGGGCGCACATCTTTGGCATCAACTTCGCCATGGGTGTGGTGACCGGGATCCCCATGGAGTTTCAGTTTGGCACTAACTGGGCACAGTTCTCCCGGGCCGCCGGCGGCGTGATTGGCCAGCCTCTGGCCATGGAAGGTGTGTTCTCATTCTTCCTGGAATCGAGTTTCCTGGGGCTTTTCCTGTTCGGCGAGAAGCGCCTGGGTCCGAGAGGCCACTGGTGGGCTGCCTGCATGGTATTCCTGGGTTCCTGGCTCTCGGGCTACTTCATCATTGCCACCGACGCCTGGATGCAATACCCAGTGGCTTACCGGCTGGGGCCACACGGCGAAATCATCCTGGCGAGTTTTTGGGGGTTGCTGTTAAACCCCTGGGCGATCTGGCAGTATGCGCACAACATGAGCGGCGCGGTCATTACGGCAGCATTTGTCATGGCCGCGGTGGGAGCATTCTATCTGCTGACGAAGCAATTCCTGGCTCACGGGAAAACCTTTGTGCGGGTGGGCGTGATAGCGGGCCTCATCGCCTCGCTCTTTCAACTTATCCCATCAGGCGATGCGCAAGGCCGCATGTTGGCTGAACACCAGCCGGTCACGCTGGCCGCCATGGAAGGTGTGTTTGAGACGCAGCGGGGTGCGCCGATTGCCCTTGTCGGGCAGCCTGACCTCCAGAACCGGCGTTTGGATAATCCCCTCGTGGTGCCGCGGATGCTCAGCTTCCTCACCTATCGGCGCTGGATGTCGGAAGTAAAGGGTCTGGACGCCTTCCCGCAGCAGGATTGGCCTGACAATATTCCGCTGCTCTATTACAGCTACCACATTATGGTGGGGCTGGGCACCATCTTTATCGCCATCATGGTGCTTTCGGCGTGGAAGCTGCGGAAAGGGACTCTTTATGTTTCGCGGGGCATGCTCTGGGCGCTCATGCTCTCGCTTCCCTTTCCTTACATTGCCAACACGGCCGGTTGGATGACCGCGGAAATCGGCCGCCAGCCCTGGCTAATTTACGGACTCATGCGTACGCAAGCCGGTGTGTCGCCGCAGGTTTCCTCCGGCAATGTCTGGTTCACACTGATTGGCTTCATGGGGATGTATACCGTGCTCAGCATCCTGTTCCTATTTCTGGTTTATCGCGTCATCGAGCGCGGGCCGCTAGCTTCTTCATCCCAACCTGAGGCACGAACTGCTTGAGGAGGCGCTTTCATGCAGACCGTGTGGTTTTGTCTCGTCGCAATCATGATTGCGATGTACGTTGTGCTGGATGGATTTGACCTGGGCGCAGGCGCGATTCATCTGCTGGTAGCCCGGGACGAAAGTGAGCGGCAGCAGGTGATCCGGTCTATCGGTCCGGTGTGGGACGGCAATGAGGTGTGGCTCCTGGCGGCAGGAGGAACGTTGTACTTCGCTTTTCCGGCGCTTTACGCCTCAAGCTTCAGCGGCTTCTACCTGCCGCTGATGATCGTTCTCTGGTTGCTCATCCTGCGGGGTGCCGCCGTGGAGTTTCGCGGGCACGTGGCGAGCGCCGTCTGGGTGAACTTTTGGGACATCGTCTTTGCGGGAGCAAGTTTCCTGCTTGCGGGCTTCTACGGAGCGGCACTCGGGAACGTGGTGCGCGGCGTTCCCTTGAACCAGCAAGGGTACTTCTTTGAGGCTCTTTGGACCAACTTCCGCCTGGGACCTAACACAGGCGTTCTGGATTGGTACACAATCATTGTGGGGGTTACGGCTCTTGTCACCTTGATGCTGCACGGCGCCCTGTGGGTGGCCCTGAAGACCGAAGGCCCCGTGCGCGATCGCTCCCGGCGTTTGGCGCGCGGCTTGTGGTGGGCCATCCTGGCCCTGACGATAGTGCTTACCGGGATCACTTTTAAAATCCAGCCCGAGGTTCNNCTGGGAGGAATGGCGTGGTTCTTGCGGAAGCAAGACGAAATCAAAAGTTTCCTGGCGTCTTGCACGTACATCGTGGGCATGCTGACCAGCGTCGTCTTTGGATTGTATCCGCTGGTTCTGCCCGCCAGCACCAATCCGGCTTACTCGTTCACCATCGACAATGCCAAAGCCGACGATTACGGTCTGCGCGTGGGCTTGGCGTGGTGGATTATTGGCATGGTCCTGGTCACCGGCTACACGATCTATGTCTACCGCAGCTTTGCCGGTAAGGTAAAAATCGGGGATAGCGAGAAAGGGTATTAGGAATTTCCGGGATTTCGCCTGCGCACTTCAGGGGGTGGCCGGGCCTGCCCACTTCCTCTCCAGAAAACAAATGCGTAAGGCGTTTTTATTCTGACATCAAGAATAGAAGCTCTCAGCTATCCTTGCTCAGAATGACAGTCCCAATGGGTTTTTCCGCAGCCCGTAAAGCCCCGCCCTTCCAATCCCGAAGTGAGAAATGCGGGCTGACACCGCTGGGTGGGATAGTCGGCGCCATCGTGGGGGTGGTGCTACCCATGAGAGGATAGCATGATGCATATCGAACTCGCTCCCTCTCAGGGTTCGAGGGAGTAGAGCACTCGCGCCTTGCGGGACGGCGCCACAGGGCTTAATGCGGCGGTGGTAGCCCCCGTCGCCGGCGTCTTTCGTCCATTTGCCTCACCAGGTCGTCAAACTTCTTCACTTGCTCGGGGCTCAGGACCTGTCGAATGCGGTTGCGAGTCTCCTCGTGGAGGGCGTGGAACTGAGGATCCACTTGCTTCTGCAAGTCCCGCATTTTCTGAGAAGTCTCTCCGAAAATCTGGCTGACCTGCTGGACCTGGGTATCGGAAAGGTTCAGTTCTTTCTTCAGGTGCCTCACCGCACGCTCCGGGTTGAAACCGCGGTGCCAGCGGCCTGTGGACCAGCCATAGTAGTAAAGGGCCGCCCCCCCCAGGATGGACCCCAGAAGAAACGTCAAAGCAAAATAGAGGTAAACGCGGCGGTTCATTTTATCCCTTTCGTAGCGGGTAGCGCCGGAGCGTCCCCCGGCATCGCATCCGGAACATCGCTACTCTCGCCCAGGGGGTCTACCTGGACCTGGGCGGTCTCCTGCGTGGGCATCAGTACGTCAGTCGCAGCAAGCCCACGGACTGGTCCGGCGGAGGGCACAACCAAGGCCAGCAACATCAGAAAAGTTAATGCGAGAGTCGCATACACAAAACGCCGTCCCACCGACTCGAAGAAATCGCCCACGCTGGGAGCCTCGCTCAGTTCCCCCAAGCGGCGAACCAAGCGCTCTGAAAATCCCAGCGAAGGCTCGGGTGCAGATTCCCGTTTCAGCACACTGAATCCCGACCGGACCCCTTGCATGTCCCGGACATACCGGCCGCATTCCTTGCATTCGGCCAAGTGCCGCTGAATCTCGGGAGTCTGAACACCCTCCCACAACTCGTCCAAGTGCTCTTGGAAATCCTTACATCGCATGGCCTATTTCCCCTCTCGCCACTGGCGCCAATCCTCAAGCATGCGCTTCCGGGCACGATGCAGGCGGACCTTCACAGTCGTAGGCTTTAACTTGAGGATATCTGCAATCTCATCCACCGAGAAATCCTGCAACTCCTTTAGCGTCAATATCTGCCGATCATTCTCAGGGGCGCGATCCAGGAGCTTCCCGACCAGGTCGCGGAGCACGACTTGTTCCCCGTGATCGAGTTGCCCCTCCGACAGGTTCTGGACATTATCTTCCAGGTCGCGCTGTCGGTCTTCTCCCATCTGCCAATAGAAGCTGACCCGCGAGGCACGCTCGTGGCGTAAGTAGTCATAGCAGTGGTTGGTTGCAATGCGGCTAAGCCAAGTGCTGAAGGAAGACTGAAAGTTGTAACTCCTAATCGCCCGAAAAGCCTTGATGAAAATCTCCTGGGCGAGGTCCTCCACCTCATCCCGCCTGCGAACCAAGTGGTAAACCAGGGAAAAGACACGCCGCTCGTTCTTTCTGACAAGTTGTCCGAAAGCCTCAGTGTCACCCCCCTGCGCGAGCCTAACCCATTGAATCTCTTGGGTGACTTCTGACGTAATATTCTCCATCGCGCTTCCATTTTCTGCCTTCCCTCAGTGCTTCCGACGAGGGCGGCCCCTTCAGGGTTACACTTACATTAAAAGCGCGGGTCTAATCAAGATTCTAGTTGACCACTTGATTACTTTCAGGCAGAATCTGGTTATGATCATTGGAACACGTTTAAAGAAGCTACGAGAAGAACGGAATCTTTCGCAAGGCGACATTGAAAAGCGCACTGGCTTATTGCGCTGCTACATCTCGCGGGTCGAGAACGGACACACCGTTCCGTCCCTTGAGACACTGGAACGACTGTCAGCAGCGCTCGAACTCCCCCTGTACCAACTGTTTTATGAAGGGGAGGAGCCCCCTGCATTGCCGAATCTGAGCAAACGCCAGACAACGGAAGAGCTGGTCCTGGACGCAGAGCAGGAAAAGGAACTGCGTTTCTACGAGAAGGTCAAGCGACTTCTCACCAGGATTGATGACAAAGACCGTCAGCTCTTGCTGTACATGGCTCAGAAACTGGCAAGCCGGTAGCCTTTCGGTACGCCACGCACGAAGCGACCCCGATTAATAAACGAACCGGGTGAAGGGTGGTTTATTCCCACTCGATGGTCCCGGGAGGCTTCGACGTAATATCGAAGACCACCCGGTTCACCCCTTTCACCTCGTTGACGATCCGTGTCGCCATGCGCTGTAGGACTGTCGGCGGCAATGGCGCCCAGTCCGCCGTCATACCATCTTCTGATTCGACCGCCCGGATACCGATGGTGGAAGCATAAGTCCTAGCGTCACCCATCACTCCCACGCTCGAAACAGGCAGAAGGACGGCGAATGACTGCCAAAGCTTGTCGTAGAACCCCGCTGCGCGTACCTCCTGCTGGACGACCGCGTCAGCTTCCCGCACCATTCGCAAGCGTTCGGTGGTTACATCTCCAACAATCCTCACTGCCAACCCCGGCCCTGGAAACGGTTGCCGACTCACCAAGGACTCATCCAGGCCGAGTTCACGCCCCACCGCCCGGACTTCATCCTTGAACAACTCGCGCAACGGCTCAATCAATTTGAATTTCAAGTCGGACGGCAAACCGCCCACATTGTGGTGGCTCTTAATCGTGGCCGCTGGACCCTTCACGGAAACCGATTCGATGACGTCCGGGTAGAGCGTTCCCTGCACAAGGAACTCCACCTCGCCCAGCGCGCGCGCTTCTTCTTCGAAAACGCGGATGAATTCCTCGCCGATAATTTTGCGCTTCCGCTCCGGGTCGGTCACGCCGATGAGGCGCGCGAGGAAGCGCGCTGACGCGTCCACGGTCTGCACGGTCAAATGGGCCTGCTCGCGCAGCTTTCCAGAAACTTCGGCAAACTCGTTCTTGCGCAGCAGGCCATTATCGACAAAGACGCAGGTCAGCCGCCCGCCCAGCGCCCGCCCCACCAGCGTGGCCGCGACCGCCGAATCCACCCCCCCCGATAGTGCGCAGAGCGCGTGCCGTTCACCCACCAACTCGCGTACCTGCTGTATGGTCTGCTCGATAAACGATCCCGGGAACCAATTCGGTTTGATTCCGGCGATATCGCGGACAAACCGCTCGAGGATTTCCCGGCCCCGCTGGGTGTGGTGAACCTCGGGATGGAANNACTGAAATGGCGTTGGCTGTCCGTCCCGTGACCGTGAACCCGGGGGGGACTTCCGCGACGTGGTCGCCGTGGCTGTTCCACACCTTGAGGGGTGACGGGAACCCCGCCAGCAACCCCGTGGACGGCAGGATATCCAGCTCCGCAAAGCCGTACTCGCGCCGCCCGGCCGCCTCGACTTTGCCACCCAGGTGGTAAGACATCCACTGCAAGCCGTAACAAATACCCAGCACGGGCAGGTTCAGCTTGAGCACTCGCTGGTCGCAGGCCGGTGAGGCGGGATCATAGACCGACGACGG
>PMYF01000065.1 GCA_003171295.1 Acidobacteriota bacterium
CGGTGAGCTTGTTTGATTTGCTACTCTACCTTTATGGATGAGCTGCTAATTAACGTCGGTCGGTTTTTCAAACGTCAGATTCTATTTCAACGATTGGAGGTCAAAATGTCACAACTCATTGATTTACTGCGTGGTCCTGCCCTAGGGGTGGTCTTTATGATCCTCCTTTTGGCAGGCGTCATCATCGTCACTGCATTTGCAGCGTTGATTGCCCAATTGAGTCTTTTGCTCAGGTTGAAACCCANNGAGTGAAACAGGACAGAGTACTACCTGGCAAGCCCCGCTTGATCGACGCTCTGCAAAAAGCGACCCTCGGCAGCAAACTACTCTCGAACGACAGCGCTCACCACAGGTGGTGGTTTTTGAGCCTAATGCGAACGAGGTGGTTGATGCAGTCTGGTGGCAAGAAGTACGGTGAGACAAATCATCCAAGGCTTGTGGAGATTGGCGAATGCGCCAGTCTCCCTTACCTCGTGAGTTCACCAGCGATGACGTTGGCGGACCGACGAGGCAAAACGAGGAACGATGGCGAAGATTATCCATAAAATAACCGATAAAATACGCTGGCTGCAGGGAAAAGACGGCCTGAATATCCCGAATGATCTGGAGGTAAATCGCACCGATCTTCAGTTTAACGATCGAAACGAGCTGGACTACCTGTTATTTNNGCTTGTTGCAAAAAATGCGCACCGTCTTACGAGGCCTTTACGGGGCCCAGGTCGATTTAGTTTACCTGGCCGCCGGTATTTTCAAGAATCCCAAGCTCGGTGTCGTGCAGTGTTACGGCGTTTCTGCATTTTCAAAAAGCAAAGAAGAAGCCATATCCCGTTCTTTGTATAATTTGTCAGCTATCCGGGCCGGCCTGGTGGGGGCTTACCGCCAGATACGTCTTGATCCGTTATCCACTGAAGTTGCCCAATGGTTAGCCAGGTCATTAGAGCAAATGCCTTTTGCTATCGTCGCGGTTGGACACCCGGACCCGCGCGAAAATGCCCGAGGGGGCGATTCTTCCCTTCGGGATCCCTTGACATCTGCGAATCAAGGCGCTCAGCAATATTCCCTTCAACAAAACGAAATTCTCTTTCGGGGAATGAGCAGTTTGGAAGAGGAGTTCCTTTTGATTCTGCTGGCCAGTCACGTGCGTTTAGATGACATCACGCGCATGTTGTCCGGTTTGCTCGAAGAAACCTCAGTATACGCCTCACGCCAGTTGGGGACGCGGGCAGCTTCATTTGGGGTCAGCCTGCCGGCGATCCTGACCGGCGGCCTGGCAGAAAACGCCTCAAGCAGCTACGGCACGAACCATTCCACCGGACTCACCCAGGGCGATGCCGCCACGGATGGAGTTGCCAACTCCCAGGGCCAGGCGCATACCGAGGGACACGCCAGTACGAGCGGATGGGCGCACACAGTTGGAGTCTCAGAGACGGACGCGACCGGCGTATCCTCAACTGCCGGCACAGCGGTCAGCCACGGGACCGCTCATACCGAAGGAAATGCCGTGACGGATGGAACCTCCCATACCGAATCGTCCGGGAGTTCGGTTTCGCACACAGACAGCTCTTCGTATGGTGTAAACGGCGGGATGGGGGGAAGTATTGCCCCTGCTGGTGTTGGAGTGTCGGCCAACGTGGGCGGTAATGCCAGTTGGGGATCGGCGGACGGGGTTTCCAGCAGCAGCGGCGTTGCGGATACCACCATGCACTCGGAGACTTCCAGCCAATCGGACACAGTTTCCCAGAGCACTACCCAAAGTCATGCAAAATCGGTCTCACAAAGTCATTCGGTCACCCAATCCGAGGCCTGGACCACGTCCGGCGCTGAAACTGATTCTGTAGCGGACACCAACAGTACTTCTGCTACGCAAAGTCATGCCGATACAAAAAGCACGGCGCGCTCTGAAGCAGATGGGATGGCCTTAGGGCAGACGATTGGTCGCGGCATCAGCGCCGGCATGAGCGTGGGGGTAGCGCCTTCCTTTTCTTTATCCAACGCATCCCAATGGCAGGATGATCCTTTCATCTTGTTGACAGACATCATGCGCACCCAACGTAAACTCCTGGATATCGCCAGCCGAGAGGGGGCTTTTTATACCGATTTTTATGCCCTATCCCGCACGGAATTGGGAACACAAGCCTTGATGGGGCTTATTCCTGAGGCTTTCCACGGCACGGAAGACGTCGTCGCCGGCGTCCAGACCCGTACCCTGAACGATCAGGAACAGGCTTACATTGGCCTGCACGCCAGAGCCTTCACCCCCTCTACGCGGATCGAAATCATTCCAGAAGCCATGAGTGGGTATGCTGACTCAACCTTGCTAACCATGCTCCAGGTTGCGGCTTACACCGCTCCGGGGACTTTTGAACAGGGACCAGCGTTGACAACTCAGGAGGAAACGCCCGCCTTTGCATTCTATCCGGATATGCCGGGTAACATTACCCTGGCCAGGCAATGGTCAACCGAGACGGGCTTGTTGACAGACACGTTCCTCAGATTGTCTCAAGACCGGCATTTTCACACCGACTTCGTGGGCGACACTGGTTTTGGCAAATCTATCGCGGCAGAGCGCCTGGCTTATGAAACCACCCGTTTTTGGCATTACCGCACCATCGTATTGGATTTTGGCCAGGGATGGCGAAAAGCGTTGAACTGGCCTGGCATTGGTGCGAATGCTTCCGAAGATGGGCATGGACACGTGGATATTCGCCAGCTCTACCCCGGTTCTCCGCGTCCGCTGCG
>PMYF01000533.1 GCA_003171295.1 Acidobacteriota bacterium
AGAAGTTCCCCCCACGCCAAACTGGGCGCTGACCGGCTCCGTTCGCACCGTCACGTGGGGAATCTTCATACCCATCAGGTGCTGATCCGTGATATCCACTTGGTGATCCATCCTTACAGCGAGAGCAGCCCGGTCGAGGGCCTCGGATCCTCCGTCCAACCGGGCTCCACGGAGGGCTGCAAAGGCCGGACGGAGTGCTTCAGCAACCCGTTTTTCGGCATCAAGGGCACGATTCAGGCGGCTCATCATTTCAAAGATAAGGATTTGTCGTTTTTGCTCGAGGAGGTCGTAGCCCTCTTCGGCGAAGGCAAGCTGCCGTTTCAGCACGAGCAAATTCGACTTGGTCGGTGCGATGTTCAGCTTTCCCATAGAACCATTCTACCCGGTTACGCCCCCTGAAGCGACGTCGCACAGATAGGAGCCTCCTCTTTCTCGTGGTAGTATTTCTTCAACAGGGCGTCGCTCACGCGGTGCAACTCATCCTTGGGCAATGTTGACAGCACGTCCCAGCCGAGTTCGAGCGTAGTCTCGATAGATCGGTTCTCATATTCACCCTGGTTGAGGAAACGCATTTCAAAGGCTTCGCCGAACTTCAGGTATTGCTTATCGAGTGTGCTCAATTCCTCTTCGCCGATGACATCGGCCAGCCCCCGCACTCGCTTCACGTAGGCATAGCACGCGAATAACTGGCTTGCGAGAATCGGATGATCTTCCCGGGTGTAGCCTTTGCCCACGCCATCCTTCATCAGACGCGACAGGCTTGGAAGGCCGGCAATGGGCGGGTAAACACCACGCTGAAACAGATCGCGGTCCAGCACTATCTGCCCTTCGGTGATGTAGCCGGTGAGATCGGGGACAGGATGGCTGATATCGTCAGAGGGCATGGTCAGAATGGGTATTTGAGTGATCGAGCCCGGCGATCCTTCGATGCGACCGGCACGCTCGTAGATGCTGGCAAGGTCCGAGTAGAGATAGCCCGGATAACCTTTGCGGCCGGGGATTTCGCCACGGGCCGTGCCCACTTCGCGCAGGCTTTCGCAGTAATTTGTCATATCCGTAAGCAGCACCAGTACGTGCTGGCCGCAATCAAAGGCCAGGTGTTCCGCCAGGGTCAGGGCGACCCGCGGGGTGAGAAGGCGCTCCACGCTCGGCGCATCGGCCAGGGAAAAGAACATGACGGCGCGAGCAAGGGCACCGGAATCCCGGAAGTTACGGATGAAAAACTCGGCCACATCATGCTTCACGCCCATGGCGGCAAAGACAATCGAGAACTCGACCTCTTCTTCCAGCAGGCGCGCCTGCCGCACGATCTGGGCGGACACGCGGTCGTGGGGCAGGCCGTTTCCGGAAAAGACAGGCAGCTTCTGGCCGCGGACCAATGCATTCATCCCATCGATGGCCGACACACCCGTCTGTATGAATTCGCGCGGATAGCGCCGGGCATAGGGGTTGATGGGCATGCCATTCACGTCGCGCCGCTCCGCGGATAGCGCAGGTGGCCCGCTGTCGGCCGGGCGACCGAGACCATCGAATACACGGCCCAGCATCTGCCGTGAAACGGGCAGGCGAAAACTTTCCCCCAGGAAACGGGCGCGCAAGGTCTGGTTCGAGAGGCCTGTTGTTCCTTCGAGGACCTGCACCACGGCCTGGGTTTCAGAAATGTCAAGGACGCGGCCGAGACGGGGNNGGGGACGACCAGCGGCATCGAGAATCTCAACAATTTCATCATAGCCCACATCACGAATCCGTTCTACCACAACCAACGGTCCCTCGATGCGCCAGGCGCCGACGTACTGCAATCCCCGGTCTTCTATTTCGAAGGTGGTGTGCATAGTAAGGTAGCCTCCTTGGTATACTCTTTTGCCAGTGTTTCCGTCTCCTCCATGACCCTGCGTTCCAGCTCCGCAAGCTTTTCAAGTTCACTGTTGCCGAAATCCGCCTTTGCCCGCAGTAAATGGGGCACACAGCCTAAAGAGCGGATTCGCGCCAAAGGAACACCCCCTTGAATTAAATCCCGGCCCCTGCGATACAGGGTAAGAATAATGCGTAGGAGGGCAACTTGCCGTTCGGGTGTGCAATACATGTCGTTTTCGTCAAAAGCACTTTGGGCGAGAAAACCGTCTTTAATAATCTCGGCGATAAAAAGGATCAAGCGTTGCCCGTCGGGCAGGACATCGGGCCCCACCAGCTTAACGATTTGCTGGAGACGGTCCTCCCGTTGGAGGAGAGTCAGGGCCTCCGTGCGCAGATCGATCCAGTCGGGGGCCTCTTTCTTCCACCAGGAAGCTACATCCTCCACATACTCCGAATACGAGTGCAGCCAGTGGATTGAAGGATAATGGCGTGCGTTGGCCAGTTCGGTATCGAGGGCCCAAAAGCAACGGATAAAGCGGCGTGTATGCTGAGTGACGGGTTCGGAAAAGTCGCCGCCTGGTGGGCTAACGGCACCCACGATACTTACGGAAGCCCGTTCGCCTGCAAGCGTAGTCACGGCGCCGCCGCGCTCATAAAACTGTGCGAGTCTGGTAGGCAACGATGCCGGGAAGCCTTCTTCCGCGGGCATCTCTTCCAACCGCGCGGCCAGTTCGCGCAGGGCCTCTGCCCAGCGGCTGGTAGAGTCAGCAAAGACTGCGACGCTGAAGCCCATGTCCCTGTAATACTCGGCCAGGGTGATGCCCGTATAGATGGATACTTCTCGCGCCGCCACAGGCATATTGGAGGTGTTGGCAATAAGGATGGTCCGCTCCATTAGAGGCCGGCCGGAACGGGGGTCTTTAAGCTCCGGAAACTCACGGAGCACATCAGTCATTTCATTACCCCGCTCCCCGCAACCGATAAAGACAATGATTTCGGCATTTGACCATTTTGCGAGCTGGTGCTGGGTGATCGTCTTTCCCGTGCCGAATCCGCCTGGAATGGCCGCGGCGCCGCCCTTGCCGATGGGGAAGAAGGTATCAATGATGCGCTGTCCTGTAATCAGCGGTTCGGTGATACGCAATCGTTCAGAAATGGGACGCGGTACCCGCACAGGCCATTGCTGAAGCATAGTAACGTCACGCTGGCCTGTTTCGGTCTCGATAACGGCAAGGGGATCGAGGAGTCTGTAATCCCCTTTGTCGACCACGGACCACACGGTGCCGCTGACATCCGGAGGCGACATAATCACATGATTGACGAGTGGTGTCTCCTTGACCCGACCTATGGCCTGACCGGCGGTCACCATCTCACCGGAGCTGATTAGTGGCTCAAAGGTCCAGCGCTTCTTGGTGTCCAGGGCATCCACTTTTTCGCCGCGACGGATCCAGGCGCCGCTACGGGCTTGAATGCCCGGCAACGGACGCTGAATGCCGTCGTAAATGCTACCGACCAGCCCGGGGCCAAGCCACACGGACAAAGGAGCGCCCGTACACCGGACCGGCGCTCCAGGCTTCAACATAGTGGTGTCTTCATAGACTTGGATGGTAGCATGATCGCCAACCAGCCGCACCACTTCTCCCACCAGGCCCAGGCTGCCTACCTGCACGACTTCGTACATCTGTGCTGCGTACATGCCCACAGCGGTTACGATGGGACCGCTGATGCGGGTAACCACCGGTTCAGTGGCCTTGGTAACGATAGTCATGGGCCATCTCCTCTTTTTTCCGGGGACACCCGCAAGTGGGTACCCGGTCGTCCCCTCCACCAGCGGAGCGGTCGGAGCCACCCCTTCTCGCCCGCCTTGCGGGCTATTTTACCACATCGACGTTTATGTGCGCCGGGACAAACGAAGCCTCCACGGCTATCTGTCGCCTCAGTTCCGGCCACAGTCGTTCCAGCCTCTTCAGAAGACGGTTATCCCACACCTGGCGAGCCTCCGCATCCTCAACAACAACACCGCCCCCCGTAATGCCTGGTGCCTGCAAAATAGTAATACTCACCGGTCGGCCGACGCGGTGCGCAATCTCATCGGCCAGGCCGTCACCCAGAATAGTACGGTCCTCCTCCGACACCTTAGCCACAAATGCAGCGCCTGCCATCTGGCTTATGGCATGAGAAGCAAGGGCGATCACGGTTTCGCGGTATTCAAAGCCTTCGCTTGCCAGCAATAGCCGGTACGCCTCGTTGTACACAGACTCAAGCAGCGCTTCGACCCGTGCAGCCCGCAGCCGGCCGGTTTCGACGGAAACCGTAGCCAGAATCAATTCGCTGCGACGAGCGGCCTCTGTACGGGCCTGGTCAAGCAGCTCTTGTCGTACCTGTTCCGCTTCGGCGGCAGCTCTGGTTAAAAAAATTTCTGCGTCCTGCCGTGCGCGAATGACAATTTCCTCGCCCTCTTTCCGAGCGTCTGCGAGGATTTCTTCGCGTAATTTATCGGTAGAGTTTTGATTCGTTGTCATCCACGAGCCCCCTTAATAAACACTAATACCCACAGCTTCCTGTACAAATTCGCGCAGACTTTTACGCCCTGACAGAGGTCCCTCCGGCCCTGGTATCTCGACGATCAGCGGGCGGTCCCGCTCCAGTCTAATCATCTCGACTTGTGGCTGAATCCAGGCTGCCACCTTTTCGGTGATGATGATGACTCCACAATCAGGGCGGACGGCGGCGGCCTCGATGGCAGCCAGGGCCTGCTGCGGCGTTGCTGCAACCTGCACCCCGATGCCTGCCAACCGGAACCCGCGCGCCGTGTCCTCGTCGGCAATGCAATAGAACTCCACTTATTGACTCCTATATTTTTTGTATCAGCATCATGGCGATAGCGAAGCCAAGCACGGCAAGCCCCTCTGCCAATGCTACGAACAGGATACTTCGGGTCAGCAACTCAGGTTTCTCGGCTGCTGCACCGAGCGCTGCCGACCCGATCCGCCCTACAGCGAGGCCTGCTCCGAGCACGCTCACGGCAATGGCAAAAGCGGCTGCCACACCCAAACCGATGGCTCTGTACGCCGACACCAGATCTGTCGGTGCACCCGCGCGAGTGGTTTCCTCCGCAATTACTATCGCAGCAGTCAGGGTTATACCTATGAAAACCGCTCCTATTGGTCCGATTCGCCAGTATGACAACTTCATCATGTGACACCTCCGAGCTATTTCAGGGGCTCACGTCGCCCCCTCCAAGAGCAAAGCCCTTGGAGCCACCCCCTCTCGCTCACTGTGTGAGCTAAATGACTTCCTTATGCTGGGGGCTCACGTTGCCCCTCCATCTCACCTAATCCGGCCCGATCACG
>PMYF01000954.1 GCA_003171295.1 Acidobacteriota bacterium
GTGGCGTGGGATATGCCCCCACAAGACATCATCACCCGGGATAACGTTTCACTGAAGGTCAACGCCGTTGTTTATTTCCGCGTGATCAGCGCGCAGCAGGCATTCGTGGAGCTAGAGAATTACCGTTACGCCGTCGAGCAGTTGGCGCAAACCACCTTGCGCTCGGTTTTGGGCGAAGTGGAGCTGGACGATCTACTCTCCCAGCGCGAGAAACTTAACAGCCGGCTGCAATCCATCCTGGACGAGCACACCGAGCCCTGGGGCATCAAGGTGACGAAGGTGGAAGTGAGGCAGGTGGACTTGCCGCAGGAAATGCAGCGCGCCATCGCCGCGCAGGCCGAAGCCGAGCGCGAGCGCAGGGCGAAGATCATCCACGCCGACGCCGAATACCAGGCGTCCGCGAAACTCGCCGAAGCCGCCGCGGTCATCGCCAAGGAACCCGTCGCCATCACCCTGCGATATCTCCAGACGCTGGTGGAGATCGGGACCGAAAAGAACACCACGGTGGTCTTTCCGGTTCCGGTGGAGTTGCTTGGTGCTCTGATGGGCAAGGGGCTCCTCCCGCCGGTGTTGGGTGGAGANNGTGGGGGAACACGAGGAAAGAGGACTATCCGCGCGGCACTTGATTCTCCTGTTTCTCGCGGGCGTTGCGGTGTGTGGAGTCTTTTTCTCGCTGGGATTCCTGGTGGGGTTCAACGAGCGATTTTCGCAATCGACGCCGACCACGGAGAGCGTCACCGCGCCCGCGGTCGTCCCTCCCACGGTGAACCCGCCCGTGGAGACCGTGGCGATTACGGACAAGGAATCGGGGGTTGGGCACGCGCCGTCCAACTCCGCTCCGAACCCCGGATCGGCCCTGCCGGGCGGTGCGGGAACGGGTCGCGCGGGTGCGCCGCCGAAGACCGCGGCCGCAGCTTCTCCGGCTCCGCTACCCGCGGCGGGAACAAAGAAGACGGTAACAAATCAGCAGGCGGCGCCGACTGCAACTCCCGGCGAAGTGGGAGAGGGCATCACGCTGCAGGTTGCTGCGTTGCGCTCCAAACGGGATGCCGAAGCGCTGGTCAATATCCTGAAGGGGCGGGGTTACCCGGTTTTTCTGGTAGCGCCGGAATACGCGCAGGCGGACGATAACCTTTTCCGCGTGCAGGTGGGGCCCTTCAAGACTCACGACGACGCGGAAAAAATGCGCGCCAGGCTCTCGCAAGAAGGATTCAAGCCCTTCATCCGTCACTAGGACACGCCGGGGGCCGTTCCCCTCTTCTGAGCATGGATAGCCGAAGGGCTGCTATCTATGATGTCAGAAACGGGGCGCCGCGGGATAGGACCGAGGGGTAGACTTTTCGTGCCCTGCAAGGGCACAAGTAAGTGGCCGGGGGAATCGTCCCCGGAAAGCGCGCCGCTCGTTCCCCGACCCTGAAGGGGTCGCATTACCCTGTGCCGCGGGAGGCCACTCGGATTCGACCCTTTCAGGGTTGGACCTTGTTGGGACGTGTTTTCCGGGAGCGATGCACCCGACTTCTCTATCGATCCCCTGCGGGGATGAAGTTGGTAATCCTTCCTTAGCTGTTTGAAAGGTCTACTCTTATTTCAGGGATCAATGGCAGGCTGATGCCGCCTTGCGAATTGCGCCAGACTTCCTCCCCAACCATCGTCCGCCGGATCGAGGGATCCTTCGTGCGCGAAGCTGCCTGCGCGCTGAGTGGACTCCTGCTGTGGGCGTGCTTCCCCAAAATTCAAATCCCCGGGTTGGTATGGGTCGCATGCCTTCCCGGGCTGGCGGCCTTGGCCACGGAAANNTGCTGGCATGGGGTGTTCTGGCTCTCTTCGTCATCATCATGTCGACCTTCTTTGGCGGGTTCGGTTTTCTCATGGGATGCGCAGCACGGCGCTCAGCAGGGTGGGCGTTGGCACTGAGCCCGGTTCTATGGGTGGCCATGGAGTTGGCACGGACCTACCTGATTACCGGCTTCCCCTGGAATCTTCTCGGGTATGCGGTCGGGGCCGCTGGTGTGAGGCAGATCGCTTCGGTCACAGGTGTATATGGGCTCGCGTTCCTGGCTGTGGGGACCAGCGCGCTGCTGGCCTGCGTGTTGCTCACGCCGAGGCGCGCCCGAACCTGGGCAATGCTGGCTGGCTGGCTCGCGCTCCTCTGGTTCGCCCAGTGGAGGCTCGCGCCGCCACCTGAGTCAGCCGGTCCAGAGACGGCGTTCCTCGTCCAGCCCAACGTGCCCCTGGACGACCCGGCGCTGGAAACCTGGACTCCCTGGCACGATCCCGCCCAACTTCAGCAACTTGTGAATCTCAGCCGCGCCGCCGTTGACGACTTTTCGAAAACGTCGACAGGCCCGCACCCGGCGTCTGCAACGCCACTCCTAATCTGGGCGGAGAATCCCGCGCCATTCTATTTCACCCGCGACCCGATTTTTCGCAATAGCGTGGAGAACTTGGCGCGGCAGGCACACGCCTTCGTCATCGTGAACACGGTCATCCCCGTGGACGCATCGGACAGGTTAATCACCAACAGCGCCATCACCCTAGACCCGGAAGGCCGCGAAGTGTCGCGGTATGATAAAATTCATCTGGTGCCTTTCGGTGAGTATGTTCCAGCCTGGGCGTTACCCGGATTGGTGGACAAGATCACGTCGGAGGTGGGGAACTTCGTTCCGGGCACCAGTTACCCGGTTGCCCAGGCAGCGGCCGGGGGCATCGGTGTATTCATCTGCTACGAGGCCATCATCCCTCAACTGGCCAGGCAGCTCGCAGCGGCTGGGGCGGGCGTGCTGGTGAATATTTCCAACGACGGGTGGTACGGCGATTCCGCAGCCGCCTATCAGCACCTGGAGATGGCCAGGCTACGCGCCATTGAGAACCACCGGTACTTGCTGCGCGCCACCAACAACGGCGTGACCACGGTCATTGACCCTTACGGCCGGGTGCGGGAGAAACTCCCGCGCTATCGGCAAATGGTTTTGCCCGTGCACTTCAACTTCGAGACGCAGCGGACTTTCTATACAGCCCACGGGGATGTGTTTGCGTGGCTTTGCGTAGCGATTGCGGCGCTCATGCTGGCGGGGATATCCCTGAAGCATCACAAACTGGTTAGCCTGGGCAACGGACCCCGGGCCACTGGCGGTGGCCAACAATCCTTAAGGAGTAAACGTGATTGAAGAACTGCAACGCGAGTTTGACGAATTGAAGAAGCAATGCGCGGATATCCGGGGTTTTCTTTGACGCTCCCCAACGCCGCAAGGAATTGGAGGCACTCGAGAAACAGATCGCCGAACCCCAATTCTGGCAGGACCAGGAAGCTTCCCAGAAGATTTTGACGGTGCGCAAGCGTCTCGCGGAAATCCTCGAGACCGATGAGAAACTAGCCCGCCGGCTAGCGGACGTGGAGACGTATTTCGAGCTGGCGCGCGAAGGCGAGAGCATCACGGCTGAGCTGCGTGGGGAATTGGACACGCTTCGCCAGGGGGTGGACCGCCTGGAAACGAAAACGCTGCTGGGTGGCGAGAACGATCACCTGAACGCGATAGTCACCATCCATCCCGGCGCGGGCGGCACGGAATCGCAGGACTGGGCCGACATGCTGCTGCGCATGTATCAGCGCTGGGCTGAGCAGCGCGGCTGCAAGTTCACCTTGAACGATTATCAACCCGGGGAGGAAGCGGGGTTGAAGTCGGCGACGTTTACGGTGGCGGGAGATTACGCCTACGGGTTGATGCATGGCGAGACTGGCGTGCATCGCCTGGTGCGGATTTCGCCCTTCGACTCGAACCAGCGGCGGCACACTTCCTTCGCATCGGTCTTCGTCAGCCCCGAAATCGACGACTCGATCCTGATCGAGGTTAAGCCGGAAGAACTCCGAGTGGACACCTACCGCTCCGGCGGTAAGGGCGGCCAGCACGTAAACACCACGGATTCGGCCGTGCGCATCACGCACATTCCCACCGGCACCGTGGCACAGTGCCAGAACGAGCGCTCGCAGCACCGCAATCGCGAAGTGGCCATGAAATTCCTGCGCTCACGCCTCTATGAACTGGAGTTGCGCAAGCGGCGCGAGGTGGCGGACAAGCTGGAAGCTTCCAAGGCGGACATCGACTTCGGCAGCCAGATTCGCTCCTACGTGCTGCACCCCTACCGGCTGGTGAAAGACCATCGGACGAAACTCGAAGTCGGCGACGCGGACCGCGTGCTGGACGGCAACCTGGATCCGTTCATCAAATCATACCTGTTGTCGCGACGGGAAGTGGCCAAACCCGGCTAGAGGAATAGGCCCGTCAGCTACCCGTGCCTTGGGTTGTGAGGTGTGGCGGGGAGCGCGCGGGGTCAGACGCCGGCGCAGGCTGGGGCGCCCCGCTGGACGCTGCCGTTCGGGTGTGCGCTGCGCCCATTCAGGGCGCATTTGCAACCGATCAACACCAATCCAGCCGCATGGGTTTGAAATCGTTGACACTCCTCTTGGCCCTATGCTACGGTTGCTGGTTTGTGCCGTCCCTAACATTCTTCACTGATAAGAAGGAGGCTCTGCGTGATCGGGCCAAAACATCGCTACCTATTTACTTCTGAATCCGTAACCGAAGGACACCCCGACAAGATTTGCGATCAGATTTCGGACGCTGTCCTCGACGCAGTTCTCACGGAAGACCCGCGAGGTCGCGTGGCCTGCGAGGTCATGGTCAAGGACCAATCGGTGTATGTGGCGGGAGAAATCACAACCTCGGCCAAGCCGGATATTGAGAAACTGGTGCGGGAAACCGTGAAGGGGATCGGCTACGACGATCCCTCCGGCGGCTTTACGCCAGAACTCTGCCAGGTAACCATCAACCTGAAGAGCCAGAGCCCCGACATCGACATGGGCGTGGGCGTCGGCGGGGCAGGCGATCAGGGACTCATGTTCGGCTACGCTTGCGATGAGACGCAAGAGCTGATGCCCTTCCCCATCATGGCTGCCCACAAGCTCTGCCTGCGCCTGGCGGAAGTGCGGCGCAAGGGGATCCTCGACTTTGTGCGGCCGGACGGCAAATCGCAAGTGACGGTAGAGTACGAAGGCTCGAAACCAGTGCGCGTGGACGCTGTGGTGGTCTCCACGCAGCACAGCGCAGAGGTCAGCAATGAGACGCTGCGCGCGGGCGTGCTGGAGTGCGTGATCAAGCCCGTGATTCCCGCCCACATGCTCGATGCGAACACCAAGTACCACATCAATCCCACCGGACGCTT
>PMYF01000051.1 GCA_003171295.1 Acidobacteriota bacterium
CTCTGGATGTGCGCAAGGCCCGGAAAAGCGAATCGCGAGGGACCATGGTTCACACTTCCCACTCGGACGAGAAGCAGGAACGGCTCCAGGAGAAGCTCCGAGACGAGTTGGGGCCGGTGATCTGCGGACTGCTCGATCAGTCGAGTGGAATAGAGGACATTCTCGTCAATGAAGACTGCCGAATCTGGGTTAAGCGGACAGGGTCCGCCTTCGAGCAGATCGGTGAACTCTCGGGCCGCCAATCGCGCGGGGCCATGATGACCATTGCCTCGATGCAGAAGACGACCGTGACCGAATCAAAGCCGGTCCTCGAAACACAGCTTCCGATCTGGAAATACCGCTTTGCCGGGTTGATCGAGCCGGTTGTTCTGTCGCCCTCTTTTGCTATCCGCGTGAAGTCGGACAAGAAGCGAAGCCTGCGCGACCTTCAGCGCCAGGGGATTCTCACAACCAAGGACGATCCGCGGAACCGGCGCTCGGAGCAGGAGGATTTCCGCGCCCTGCTGATGGAGGATAGCGCGGCAATGCTTGAGTGCAACCTGAGTCCCTCGACGATCAATGTCCGGCCGTGAGCCGTAGGCTGGCTGATTAAAGAGGCGCGGCGCGCCTTGCATCCTCAATGCCGAGCCAGCCACGCGCATGGTCGACATCCCGGATCTGCGCCTACAGAGAATACGCCCGGGCAAATGGCGTAGTCCTCGGACGAAATCGCGTCCTCGGTTTGGGTCGCGATTCGGCCGACCTCATCGAGACTCATATTGTCGCGCCGACGGTCATGGAGCAGGGTGGGGCGGCTGCGAGTTGCTATACTTATTGCCACTCTCGGCGCGTGTTGATTGGCTGGTTATGGCTCGGGCATTGTCCAAGGTGGAAGCGGAGCTCCAAGACCATCTCCAGGAAGGCCTTCTTGCCGCTGTCTGCTCTGGCCTCTCGGCTGCAAAGTGCATTCCGGGAATGTGGTCTATGGCGGGGCGCTTGAAGTGTGCGCTTCCGTCCCGGCTGAGGGCGCTGACGGAGGCTGGCGCGTGAGCGATTAAGGAAGCGTCTGATGGTTAGATTCCTGCATACGGCGGACTGGCAGCTCGGCAAGCAATTCGAGAACCTGGGAGCTCCACCGGATAAGCTGGCCTTTCTTCGTCAAGGCCGCATGGATGTCGTCCGGCGGATTGGTCAACTCGCTATCGATCGTTCAGTGGATGCGATCTTGGTCGCAGGTGATGTGTTCGAGCGCAACGAAGTGGGCGACCTGCTACTCCGCGAGGCTCTCGCCGCCATGCGACAGGTGAAAATTCCATGGCTTCTGTTGCCCGGCAACCACGATCCAGCAGGACCAGCCAGCGTCTGGGACCGGATCGGGAGGATTGGGTGCCCAGAGCATGTCCACTTGTTGCATTCCACGGAACCGGTCCTCTTGGCTGGCGGGGGCCTTGCTGTCCTGCCGGCTCCTTTGACCCGGAAGCACCAGTTCACCGATCCGACAGAGGGCTTTGGCCAACAAGTGACTAGCCAGGCCGCTGTGAGAGTCGGACTCGCACATGGTTCCTTACGAAATCGGCTCGCTCCGGCCGCGGAGCAGCACAATATGATCTCTGACACGCGCGCCGATGAGGGGCATTTGGATTACTTGGCGCTAGGCGATTGGCATAGCTGCAAAGAAGTGGCTCCGCGGACTTGGTATGCGGGCACTCCTGAGCCGGATGATTTCGATCAGGACTCCGGCGCCGTCTTGATTGTCGAACTCCGTGGTCCTGGCGTTGCCCCGACGGTTGAAAGAGTCCAGGTCGGGAGTTATCGGTGGCACAATCTGAGGGCACAGCTCCAAAGCCCAGGAGCCGTTGAACAACTCCGTGCTTGTCTGGCGAGCGTCACGGAGCCTCTTGCCTCCGCGGTGGTGCATCTGGAAGTGCGCGGTGCCGTGAGCCTCTCTGAGCGCGCTGCAATCGATGAAGAACTCGCCAATTTCGAGGCCACGGTGCAGGTTCTTCGGGCTCGGACAATTGATTTGATTCCATCCCCGACCGAAGAGGACCTTAATGACTTAGGTCGCCAAGGATTCGTTTCAATCGTAGTTGAGCGATTACGAAGCCTCGAAGGGGATGCGGCGGACCCGGACTCCGTGTTTGCCAGAGCGGCACTGCAAAGGCTCTATGTTGAGCAGGTGCTTCGCGGGGGACGGCAATGAGGATACGTGATATCGAAGTTCGCGACTTCCGCAAGCTCCGCCACGTGCTGGTATCCGGTCTCAAAGATCGCGTTAACGTCATCACAGGAGAGAACGAGGCTGGCAAGTCAACCTTGCTAGCGGCAGTGCAGGCCGCGTTGTTCCAGCGGCACAACGTTACCGGCAAAGTTCTGGATGAAATGCAGCCATTCGGTTGCGCTGTCCGGCCCCAGGTGAAGCTGGGCTTTGAACTCAATGAGGGCGTCTACCAACTTCGGAAGACATTCGGGGGCTCCGGAGGCTCCGCAGAGGTTATAGACCCCGGTGGCCTGAGGTTCTCTAACCAAGACGCCGACCATAAGTTGGAAGAATTGCTGAATTTCCAGGCAGCGTCCAGGGGCGGTACGAAGTTTCACGAGCTTGGGATTTGGCCCCTTTTCTGGGTCGAGCAGGGTACCACGTTTCAGGCATTGAATATCAATCCGGGCGTGAGGGCTACGGTGCAATCCAGCCTCCGGAAGGAAGTTGGCGACATTCTGGTGGGGGAGAGCGGCAGCCGCCTTAAGAACCGTTTCGCCGAGCTTTACGGCAGGTATTTTACAGCGAAGACCGGCCTTGCAACGGGCGAACTAAGCGCAGCCAGGAAGGAACTATCAAGGCTCGAAACACTTCTCAGTGATAAACGGTCTGAGCTCGCACAACTAGGTCAGGAGGTGGCTGCACTCGAGACCGCGCTAGCAAGGCGCGATAAACTCACCGATCCAGCGCTGAGGGAACGGCTGGAGAAGGCTAAGGCAGAAGCTCTCCTTGAAGCCCGCACGTTGGAGGTTCTGGAGCAACAGCGAACCAAAGCGGACAATGAGTTGCGACTCAAGAGTGCGCTCCTTAAGAATGCGCAAGGAGCGCGGCAGCAGCGCCTCGTCCTGGCAAATGAAGTATCTCGACTGGAGCAGCGACTGTTGGACTGTAACAAGGCTGATGGGGCGGCCGAGGGGGATCTTAAAGAGCGTGAAGCCGAATTGCAGGCCGGCATCGAGAAGCTTGAAGCGGCACGAAGCGCGGTGAAGCTGGCGACCGGCCAACGGATACAGA
>PMYF01000506.1:0-4121 GCA_003171295.1 Acidobacteriota bacterium
GTATACGAACAATAATATACCCGTTTCGAATACGGCCTCCCGGCCCCGTTGTGGCCATACCACTCTTGTGCTATAGTTACTCGCATGCCTCCTCGGAGAATCAGGGACTAAGTTCAGCCATGGCATCTTTTGCCCAGAAGGCCGACACGCCTAAACCTCACGGGGTCGAGCTCACGCTCGCGCACAGTCCGGACTCCGACGACGCTTTCATGTTTTATGGGCTGGCGACCAAGAAACTGGGGACTGGCGATCTGGTCTTCTCGCACTTTCTCGAGGATATCGAATCGTTGAACCAGAAAGCGCTGGAGGGTATTTACGACATCACCGCGATATCCTTTCACGCTTACCCGTATCTTGCTGACCGCTACTTGCTGCTTCCCTCCGGCGCGAGTTTTGGCGAGCGCTATGGGCCCTTGGTGGTAGCACGCGGCCCCCTGGGACCGGAAGGATTGCGCGGCAAGCGTGTGGCGGTGCCGGGAAAGATGACGACGGCGTACTTGGTTCTGCAACTCCATGCGCGCGACTTCGAGCCCGTTTTCACACCTTTCGATGAGATCCTGGAGGCCGTCACGCGGGGCACGGTGGACGCCGGTGTGGTCATCCACGAAGGCCAATTGACCTACTCGGAATCCGGCCTGATGAAGATTTTAGACCTCGGGGAGTGGTGGCACCAGGAAACGGGCTTGCCGTTGCCGTTGGGTGGCAATGCCATCCAACGCTCGCTGGACCGCCATACCTTGCATGCCGTGGCGAAACTGCTGAAGGAAAGCATTCAGTACTCCCTGGATCACCGTGAAGAAGCCCTGAATTATGCTTCCCAGTTCGCGCGTGGGCTGGATATGCCCACGGCCGACCGGTTTGTGGCCATGTATGTGAATGAATGGACGCTCGACTACGGCGAGCGGGGCCGCCAGGCGCTGCAGGCCCTCCTCGATCGCGGCTACCAAAACGGGCTGCTGCCGCGGCATGTGCAAGCGGAATTTGTGGAGCTGTGAAGAAGTCACCGGTGGGAAGCAGACACTGCGCATGGGGCAGCGGGCTGTTGTCGGGGTCAAATGTTAGGTTGGGTTAGTTAGGGCGCTGGACATACCTTTTTCATACGATTCGCAACCAGACACCAGCCGGGCGGTGGACGACCGGTTAGGGACAACTGACTATGGCCAACTTGCAACCAGCGTAACACCCAGTACGGAACGTCTATAATCCAGCTTGATAGGGAGAACCGAATCTCACATGGAATTGCTCCTCGCCAATCACAGCAGCTACCCGCGCATTGGAGGCGACACCGACCAGCAGCTTCTGCGCCGGACCATCACCCAGCGCGATAAGGGTGAAAAAGACGATGCCGACGTGCGCGCCGCCGAAGACCGCTTGACCGAACAGGCGCTCGCGGAACAGTCTGCCGCCGGGCTTGACGTGGTTACCGACGGCCTGATTCGCTGGTACGATCCCATCTCGCATCTGGCGGGAAAGCTCGCGGGCGTGCGCATCAACGGACTCCTGCGATTCTTTGACACCAACTGCTATTTCCGGCAGCCGATTGTGCAGACTCGGCCCCAGCGGACGAAGCCTCTGCTGGTGGACGAATTTAAGTTCGCTCAGGCCCGGTCGTCTCAGCCGGTGAAAATGGTGCTGACCGGCCCGTACACGCTGGCGCGTCATTCCATGGAGGAAAGCGGCGGCGCGGGCGGATTCGCGAAAGTACTGGAGGCCTATACGGTGGCGCTCGCCGAGGAAGTCGGCGCGCTGGCCGCCGCCGGAGCTGCTTGGATCCAGGTGGATGAGCCCTCGCTGCTTAAACAGCCCGAAGACTTTTCCATGGTCGAGCGGAGTTTGCAGGCGCTCGCCGCCCGCAAAGGTTCAGCGCAGTTGGCGCTTGCCGTTTACTTTGGCGACCCGGCGCCCATTTACGACCGGCTGCAGGTGTTGCCCGTGGATCTATTGGTGCTGGATTTCACCTACAGCCCGCACCTGGTGGAGACCGTGGCGACGCGCGGCACGGCCAAAACGCTGGGCCTGGGCTTGATCGATGGGCGCAATACGCGCCTGGAAGACCCCGCGCAGGTTGTCCGGCAACTTGAGAAGATTGCCACGGGGGCGAAGTCCGGCCGCGCCTGGCTGACTCCATCTTGTGGCCTGGAGTACCTGCCGCGCGATCGCGCCCAACAGAAGTTGCATCACCTGGTCGCCATCAAGAAAACCTTTCTCGGGAGTGCTGCATGAGCCGAGCCAAGCTCGAACAACTGGGTATCGAGTTGCCCCTGTTCCCGACCACCTCGGTGGGGAGTTTTCCCAAGCCTGATTTCCTGATGAAGGCGCGTGGCGACTTCGCCAAGAAGTTGATCAGCCGCGCTGACCTGGAGCGGGTCGAGCGCCAGGCGACGGAGTTCTGGATTCGCCAGCAGGAAAAACTGGGCGTCGATGTGCTTGTGGACGGCGAAATGTATCGCGGCGACATGGTCGCTTACTTCGCTGAGAATCTCGAGGGCTTCGAGATCGGCGGACTGGTGCGCTCCTATGGCAACCGTTATTACCACAAGCCCATCATCAACCGTGAAGTACGCTGGAAGAGGCCGATTACGGTCGATTGGTGGAAGTACGCGCAGAGCCTCACCCGCAAGCCCGTCAAGGGCATGCTGACCGGGGCCTATACGGTGATGGATTGGTCCTTCATCGAATCCTACCCTGACCGGCGCGCGGCCACGCTGGCCTTGGCGGGCGAAATCCGCAAGGAAGTGGAAGCGCTTATCCAGGCCGGCGCCAAGATCATCCAGATTGATGAGCCTGCCGTCTCCGTGCGGCCGGAGGAGTTGCCGGTAGCGATCGAGGCCATGCACGTGACGACGGACGGGTTGCCGGCCTACTTTATTACGCACATCTGCTACGGCGCGTTTGAGCACATTTATCCGGAAATGCTCAAGTTGCCGGTGGATAACTTCGACCTGGAGATGTCCAACAGTGGCCTGGACATGCTGGCGCTGTTCAAGAAGCAGCCCTACACGAAGGATATTAGCTTTGGCGTGGTGGACGTCCACTCGCACCTGGTCGAGGCAGAATCGCTGGTTGAGCAGCGGCTGCGGCAGGCGCTCGAGACCTTGCCCAAGGAAGCCATTTGGGTCGATCCCGATTGCGGCCTGAAGACCCGCACCGTGGATGAGGCTATCGCCAAAATGCAAGCCCTGGTGCATGTCGCGCAAGGGCTGCGAAACTAGGGAAAGCGGGTTCGTAGTCTAGCCGCCGCAGACCTGAACCTCGGGCTGCGGACCTCGGACACAAAACTCCCCTCGAATGGCCACCACCCTCAGCCGCCGCCTCGCTTTTACCTCCACACAAAAGAAAATGCTATTGGCCCTCGCGAGCGTTGTGGGACTGCGCATGCTGGGGCTGTTCCTCGTTCTGCCGGTTTTCACACTCTATGGCCTGCAATTCACCTCGTCCCGATTCCTGGTGGGTTTCGCCTTCGGCGCCTATGGCTTGACCATGGCCATCCTGCAGATTCCGCTGGGCAGGCTTTCCGACCGCATCGGCCGCCGCAAGGTGCTGATGCTGGGTATGACGCTGTTCAGCCTGGGATCATTTCTCTGCGGCGTGCCCCATCTGTTTCCCCATTCCTGGCAAATCTGGGAGCTGATTTTCGGGCGGCTGGTACAGGGCTGCGGCGCGATCGTCTCCGTCGCCTTTGCCACCGTGGCCGATTACATCGAGCCCGAGCGCCGCTCGACCGCCATGGCGGTGCTGGGAATCCCCATCGGCTTGGCCTTTGCAGTGGGAGTAGTCGGCGGACCCATCCTGGCCGGGATCTTTGGCACGGCCTTTCTGTTCTGGCTTACCGGATTCCTGGGCTTCACGACGGATTTCCTGCTGATGCGTTACCTGAAGGATGAGCCTCCCCAAGCCAAGGCTCCGACGCCCATGTCCGAAGTTTTCGCGCATCCGCCCCTGCTTGCCTACGCCGCCGGCGGCTTCTTGATGAACTTCTTCATGGCGACGTTCTTCTTCTATTTTCCCCTCATCGCCACGGGCCAGCACCACCTGAGAATGACTCAGTATTATCTTCTGTTGCTACCCATGATGGTGATCAGTGCCATCACCATGTTCGGCTTTTCGCAGGGGGCGGACCA
>PMYF01000506.1:4159-17096 GCA_003171295.1 Acidobacteriota bacterium
GCCGGCACGCTCTTCTACATCGGCTTCACGGGGCTGGAGCCCATCCTTCCCAGCCTGGTCAGTAAAGCTTCGCCCGGGAACGCCTACGGAACGGCGCTGGGCCTTTACAACACGCTGCAGTTTCTGGGCAGCTTCGTGGGTGGCGCGGTAGCCGGGGCACTTTCGCATTTTGCGCCTGACCGCACCCTCTTGACGCTGATGGTTGCCGGCCTGGTGGGATTCCTATTGATGCTCGCCACCCGCTCGCCGGACCGTAAGGCACAAACCTGACCAGCCGCCGTCCTCCCTTTGCTGCCCGCTTTACCTATGCCTGATTTCTTACCACGTTCAGAGATTCTCGGTGATGCCCTTCGGGCAACCTGCAGAATCTGACATTGTGAAAGGGCCTGAGGAATCGCAAATCCTCGCGGCACCCCACGCACTCATTCACCAAACCCTTCAAGGTAGCCGCTTAACTGATATGATGACGGCGGAGAGTCTGACGCTCAGGGGGGGAATCGCGGATTGAAAACTCCACTCATCAAGGTTCTGTCGCTGGTGCTTGTCGGGTGTGCGACGGGTCTGGACACGTGCGCACATAGCAGGGAACCTTCGCCCGTGATTTGGGTCGGCCTGGCGGGCCGCACCCGGCTCGCGAAGCTGGGGCCGGGAAGTTTGCTGGAAGGAAAGCTGGAGCGGGCCGTCTATTGGCGTGATCGCGAGGTGTTTCCGAAGGGAAGTGCAGTCCGGCTGGTGGTGGACAAGATCGGCACAAGGAAAGGGACGAAGGTGGCCGACGACCGGCCCTGGCAGGTTCGCCTCTTCGCGCCCAGGCATGAATACTTCGCTGAATTTCGATCGGCCGATGTACTGCTCCCGGATGGTTCCGGCGTTCCGTTGCGCATGACGTTCCTGGGTTTGAACCAAAAGGCGGAACTGCACGCCGCTGTCACGGAGGTCGCCGGCAAAGGAATCAGCGTTGACGACAGCCGGGGCGAGACGGTGCGAACGCTGCGAAAAAGGAAACCCGCTTCCCCCTGGGTCCTGACGTTGCGGGTGGACCCGGAGAGTGTCTCCTCTGCGGCGCTCGCGGGCGCGCGCCGCGAGGAAAATCCCAAATCCTCCGGAGCTTGTCCAGAATCCTGCACGGTGGCGGAAGGGACGCGCATGCCCGTGGTTCTGCTCGAAGGCCTGAGCGCTTCCAAGAACCGCCCGGGTGATTCCTTTCAAGCCTTGCTGCTGGAGCCCGTACGGGTGGGCTCGAGCGTGGCGCTGCCACAAGGCAGCTTGTTCCAGGGCGTGGTGGCCAAATGTCTCCCGCCCCGTCGCCTGAGCCGGGCGGGTTCGCTATATCTCAAGTTCACAAAGTTGACCTTGCCCAATGGCACGGAGGCCGACGTCGCAGCTTCTGCCGCGAGTGCCGAAGTGGATGGAGGCTCCCACCTGAAAATGGATTCCGAAGGAACCATCCACGCCGGAAGCCCCGGGAAAGCGCGCTTCCTGTTGGATCTTGCGGTGACCGGGGGAATTTCCAAGGTCGCCGACGATTCGACACAACTGATTATTGAGCTGCTCAGCGCGACGGCGACGGATGCTTCTACGGCCGGCATGGCCAGGATCGCGGCGGCCTCCGCGTCGGGACTCTTCTTGCTGACGCGGCACGGGCGCGACGTGATTCTTCCCCCCTACACGGAGATGGACGTGAGTTTCAGCCGTCCTGTCTCGCTGGGGAAGGATCCGCAGCCGCAGTAGGAGTGGGGCTTGCCCTTTCCGTTTCGCCGCGTACGGTAGCCTCAAGAAAGGGGAAGGCAAGGTGTACCCGCGCACCATTACCAAATCTCCAACCCCGGCGGTCTGATATAATTACAGATTGTGCCCAAAATCCTGGGTTCGACCCGAGAGGCCCGCATGAATGTTCGTTCCTCGCTCGATCTGATCCACCGCGACCGTGGCGTTTATGAACTTACCGACCAGGGCGGCATTGTCCTCAAGAACCCGCAGAAATTCATCTCGCAAACCCTGGATCTGCTGGTGTGGAACGCTGTCCTGGGGGAAACGGAAGAAGTTCGCTCCACGGCTCGATGGATCATCCGTCGGGCGGGGTTGGAGTTGAGCGTTGTTCCCGCGAGCATTCAGGGCCTCTATGAAGCCCGGGGTAGAAAAGAGTGCTCGGGCTTTACCGTTCCGGCGTTCAACATCCGTGGCCTGAGTTACGATGTGGCCCGTGCGGTTTTCCGGGCGGCGCTCCGCCTGAAAGCCGGACCGTGCATCTTCGAGTTGTCACGCTCCGAGAGTAACTACACGGATCAGAAGCCTTCTGAGTATGCGACCGTGATGGTGGCCGCGGCGTTGCGCGAAGGATATGAAGGTCCTGTCTTCATCCAGGGTGACCATTACCAGGCTAATGCCAAGAAATATGCCAAGGATCCGGAGGTCGAACTACAGGGGATTCGCGATTTCTGCCAGGAGTCGATTGCGGCGGGCTACTATAACATCGATATCGACACGTCCACCCTGGTTGACCTCAGCAAGCCGGGAGTGCGGGAGCAGCAGCGCGCGAATTTTGAGGCCAGCGCGAAGCTGGCGGCCTCCGTGCGGTCGATGGAGCCCACGGGGATTACAATTTCCCTGGGTGGGGAGATTGGCGAAGTGGGCAAGCAGAACTCCACGGTCGAGGAACTGACCGCTTACATGGACGGGTTCCTTGCTGCCTTCTCGAAGCAGGCCGGTAAAAAGAAAGGACTCTCCAAAATCAGTGTCCAAATCGGGACCACCCATGGTGGCGTCGTCCTTCCCGATGGGAGCCGGGCCCAGGTGGCCATTGATTTCGAGACGCTGCGCGCCCTTTCGGCATACGCCCGCGACCATTATGGCCTCGCCGGGGTCGTGCAACACGGCGCCTCCACGCTGCCGTCGGAGGCTTTCCATAAGTTCGCGGAATGCGAGGCGGCGGAGGTGCATCTGGCTACGGAATTCCAGAACTTGATTTACGAGAATCCGGCGTTTCCTTCCGACCTCAAGGAAGAGATTTACAAGTACCTGCGCAAGGCCTTTGCGGATGAAAAGAAGGCGGGCGACACGGACGAGCAGTTCATTTATAAGACTCGGAAGAAAGCTTTTGGCCCCTTTAAGAGGAAACTCTGGGAGCTTTCTGCGGGCGTACGGAGCCGGATTGGCAATGACTTGGAAAGCAAGTTCGCCTTCTTGTTCGAAAGGTTGAACGTGCAGCGTAGGGCGGAACTGGTCAAGAAGACGGTTACCCCGGTGGCAGTCGTTCCGCCCACCCCGCCGGCCCTGGCGGAGGCGCTGCAGAAGGTCAACGCCACGCTCTGAACACGCAGTTGAGCCAGTACCCGCCTGCTGCGCGCAGCGGCAAGAATACGAGGATTTATGGAATCACCTGAAGCAGGCCGAGTGCTTCCCACCCCGCGAACTCCTCCCCGGCTCCATACCGCTCAAGTGGAGACTCACGCCCGAGTCGAGTTCAAGGACATCACCCAACTTATCCAGAAGGTTGTGACGGAATCCAGTGTGCAAAACGGCACGTGTTTCCTCTTTGTACCGCACACGACCGCCGCCCTGCTCATCAACGAAAACAGTGACCCTGCTCTGCACCGCGATCTCGACAACTTTCTGAAGCTCCTGGCGCCTCGCGACCGCGACTATCAACATAACGATGGGAATTGCGATGCGCACTTGAAGGCGGCGGTGCTCGGGAACTCGAAGTTGCTGCTGGTCGAGAATGGGCGGCTCATCTTAGGGCGGTGGCAGGGTGTTTTTATGTGTGAATTCGATGGCCCGCGCCGCCGCGAACTGCGGATCAAAGTTGTGGCGGACTGAGATCTGCACGCGACTGACCCGTTTTCACTCCAACCACCGAAATGCCAACCCTCGGCATCTACGTTCAGGTTCCCTTTTGTGCCTCGAAGTGCAGCTTCTGCAATTTCAGCTCGACTGTGGAACGGAGCAGCATCTTCGATCAGTACACCCGTAGTCTCCAACTTGAAATTGAGGGATTGGGTGGGGCCTACACGGAGCGCGCCATACCCCGCGAGATCCTGAACCTTCCCGCGGACTCGCTCTACTTCGGCGGCGGCACGCCGGCTCTGTTGGGCGAGGGGCGGTTGGACCTCCTGCTGCGGACTTTACGGGCAAATTTCAAGTGGAGTGGAGATCTCGAATTCACTCTGGAAACCACCCCGGGTTCAGTGGACGCCGCCATGCTTCGAGTGCTCCGTGATCTGGGCGTAGACCGTCTGAGTATCGGTGTGCAGACGTTCGACGACCGCGAACTTCGTACCGTAGGACGTTTGCACTCGGCGGCGGACAGCAGCGAGCTTGTGAGCCGCGCGCGCGCGGCGGGATTTAGAAACCTCAGCCTTGATTTGATCGCCGGACTGCCCCATCAAACCGAGGCTTCATTTCGCCAGACACTCGAGACCACTGCGAAGCTCCGGCCTGAGCACGTTTCGCTTTACCTTTTCGAGATCGACGAAAAAAGCCGGCTGGGGAGGGAAGTTGTGCACGGCGGGACTCGTTATCAAGCTGCGACCGTGCCCGGCGAAGAATTCATGGCCGACGCCTATGAGTCGGGGCGTAACTTCCTCGCGAACGAAGGCTATGTCCAGTACGAGATTTCCAATTTCGCGCTGCCCGGCTGCGGGTCCCGTCACAACCGAAAGTACTGGCGGCTGGAGCCCTATGTGGGCCTGGGCGCCGGAGCACACTCTTTTGATGGCGCCCGACGCTGGGCAAATCAAGTTGACGTGCGAAGCTATCTGGCCAGACTGGCGGCGGGGGGCTCTCCCCTCGACGAATTTCGCGACCTCGCGCCCGCAGAGCAGATCGAGGAGTTTTTTTTCCTGGGGCTGCGGCAAATGGAAGGTGTCGATCTGGCGCTAGCGCGCGAGCGCTGGGGATCTGACCGCATAAGACCCTGGGAGGTCAAACTCCAGTCTCTGGTGGGCGAGCGTGGGCTGGTTGTGGAAGGGGATCGGGTGCGGCTGTCGCGGGACTCGTGCCTCGTTTCCAACGAGATTTTCCAGGAGTTTGTTTCCCTCTGACCAGGGTTGCCTCTCGTGCGAGGCGTTTGTTATACCTAAATCAATCGTGCCGGGACACTGGGACTGTCACGATTTCCCCGGCACCTTGCAGTCCCAGTTATAATGCTTGCCGGATCATGCGTGTCGGAGAATGAAAACCCATGCCCTCACCCGTCATAGATTTGCGCAGTGATACGGTCACCAAACCCTCCGCGGCCATGCGGCGCGCCATGCACGACGCTGAGGTTGGTGACGACGTCTATCGTGAGGATCCCACCGTCAACCGGTTGCAAGACCGCGCGGCCGAAATTTTCGGGTGCGAAGCGGGTCTCTACGTGGTATCAGGAACGATGGGGAACCAGACGGCCATCAAGGTCCTGACGCGGCACGGCCAGGAAGTGATCTGCGAAGAACGCTGCCACATTTACAACTTCGAAATGGCCATGGTGGCCGTGTTTTCCGGGGTCCTGCCCCGCACGATTCGAGCTGCCGACGGCATTCTGACGTGGCCTATGATCGCACCGTACATTCGCGCGCGAAATGACCACCGTGCCCGCACCGGTTTGATCGAGCTTGAAAACACATCGAACCTGGCGGGCGGTTCGGTCTATCCGCTCGAAATTGCCAATGACATTGTCGATCGCGCGCACGCGGCGGGCTTGCCCGTGCACCTTGATGGGGCCCGGATTTTCAACGCCAGCGTGGCCCTGGGGCGATCCGTGGCCGAGTTGACCAAGAAGTTTGACTCGGTGATGTTCTGCCTATCGAAGGGACTGGGTGCGCCGGTCGGTTCCCTGCTGGTGGGTAGCAAGGAGTTCATCGAGGAGGCGCGCATCGTCCGGAAGATGCTGGGTGGAGGGATGCGCCAAGCCGGGGTGCTGGCGGCTGCGGGCTTCGTGGCGCTTGAGGAAGGCCCCCCACGCCTGCATATCGATCACGCCAACGCCAAGTTCCTGGCCCAGGGTTTGGCGGAAATCCCAGGGATCAAGGTGGATCCCAGCAAGGTTGCGAGCAATATCTTGTTCTTCGACGTTTCGGGTACGGGCCTCGCGGCCCAGGAAATCTCGAAGCGTTTGGCGGCACGGGGAGTCCTGGCCAATGCCTCGGACCCTCAAACCATTCGCATGGTCACCCATCTGGATGTGGATCGGCGAGGCTGTGAACGCGCCCTTCGGGTTCTTCGCGAAGTCGTCACCTAGCGCCGACTTTCAGGTCGGCTGGGGATGGTAATCACCGGACAAGCAAAATGCTGACCTAATGACGTCGCTGAAAAACACCTGGGCCGTGTCATTCTGAGCGTAGCGAAGAATCCCCGTAGTTGCGGAATCAAGCAAATACAGAGATCCTTCGTCGCCTTCGGCTTCTCAGGATGACACCTCGACGAGGTTTTCAGCAATCTCCAAAAGTCGGTGCTTGCAGGTTCGTTCGCCTCACGCGCTACCTGCCACAGGATTCGCGGCTCTTATTTCTTCTTTTCTTGCCGTTCGGCGATCTTCACGAGTGCATCGAGGTAATGCGTACGGTAAGTTGGGTCGTCGGGATCGAGGCGGGCCGCCGTCCGATACTCGGCCGCGGCCCCGTCGAGATTTCCCAGCTTCTCCAGTGCATAGCCCAGGCCGTTGTGGGCGTCCGCGTCGGTTTGATCATGCCGGATGACCTCAATCATTTCCACGCGCGCGCGCTTCCATTCTTTCCCCAGCAGGAAAGTGATGCCCAGCTCGCGATGCAGGTCGGAGTTTTCCGGATCGAGCTGCAGGGCTTGACGGAAGCCCGCTACGGCCTCATCCAATCGCCCCCGGACTCGAAATTGCATGGCTTCCTGAAGCAGGCGTCGCAACTCGATCTGGTTCGCCGCAACACGGGAGGGATCGTCGCCGGTTGCAGCCGCGGCGGTATGTTTCTGGGAGAGCTGAATCTCGACGGTCTCGTCGGCGTGAGGCGAGAGGAAATAGACTGCTTCCCCTACGCCGGGGCATTGAACATGGAGGTAGTGATCGCCGGGTTCGACGTCCGCGATCAAGAGGTTGCCTTTGGCGTCTGTCGCGCCCACGAGCTGCGCATCCATCTCCACGCGGCACTCTCCCCGGCCGGTCTGAACCGTGACCTGCGCGAATTGCGGTTTATGCTCACGTGCGGAGACGACCCCCAGAGTCGCAGTAAGCGCCATGGCGCCGGCCAGGCCTGGGATGATGTGAGATCGCATTGCGGAGATGCACAGAAGCGCGCGCTCCAGGCCCTTTCCACCTGTGGTCTTTCAGCTTAGCACGGCTAGTGCGCAGATGGGCGAAACACGCCCGTTTTCTTGACGCCCTTCGGGTTGTGTTATAGCCTTGCTAAAGGGGACATGAACAGAAAGTTACGGGATGGTCAGTACCCGTGCACGGGTGGGCCCCTGCCCTGGCGGGCGAAACCCTAGTATGCCCGACACCCTTCGCGATTTAGTCGAAAAAGTCCTGGCAGGAGACCGCCGCGCCATGGGGCGGGCCATTTCTACCGTCGAGGACAAAGACCCGCTCGCTGTTCCGCTCCTCAGAGAGCTTTTCACCCGGGCCGGACGCGCCCTGGTGGTGGGCATAACCGGATCGCCGGGAGCAGGGAAGAGCACGCTCGTCGAGAAGTTGGCAAAGGAGTACCGGCGTGCGGGAGCGCGCGTCGGTATTCTAGCCGTCGATCCTACCAGCCCCTTCTCGGGCGGCGCCATCCTGGGTGATCGCGTCCGGATGCAAAGCCTTGCGAACGACGCGGGCGTCTATATTCGCAGCATGGCCACGCGAGGCCAACTCGGCGGGCTGGCTCCCACGACCCACGATGCCGTCACCATTCTTGACGCGGCCGGTTGCGAAGTGGTTCTGATTGAAACCGTGGGGGTGGGCCAGGACGAAGTGGAAGTTGCTCGTCTTGCCGACGCGACGGTCCTTTTGCTCGTACCGGGAATGGGCGATGATATCCAGACTTTCAAGGCCGGAGTCATGGAAATCGCGGATCTGTACGTGATCAACAAGGCGGATCGGCCGGGCGCCGAGCGCATCGAACAGGAAGTTACCGCGATGCTCTCCTTGACCTCCCGCCCCGACGGCTGGCGGCCGCCCGTCCTCAGAACCGTGGCCACGACGGGGCAGGGAATGGGTGAGTTGTACCAGGCGCTCGATCAGTTTCGCGCTTTCAGTGAGAGCGGAGACGCCAAAGAATATCGTCGCAAAGAGCATTGGCGTTCGCGTCTCCTGGAAATTCTGCGGCAAACGCTTTTTGAGAGGGCGGTGGCTGAACCCCTTCGCGACGGGTCATTCGACCGGCAGTTGGACGATCTGCTTGCCCATCGGCGGGATCCTTATTCCGTTGTCGAGGAGATCATTGCCGGGTTTATGGCCCACACGGGTGGCCGCCAATCCTGAGCTTCTTCCTTCCGAGGTACAATGAAAATTCATCACGTGGGGCTTGCCGTCGAATCGCTTTCGAGTTCAGTGCCCGTTTTCGAAAAGTTGCTGGGGAAGGGGCCGGAATCGGAAGAGGATGTTGCCGACCAGAAAGTGCGCGTGGCGGTCTTCCGCTTGGGCGAAAGCCGGCTGGAGTTGCTCGAGGGCACTTGCGAGGATTCTCCGATCACGCAATTTATTTCCAAACGCGGCCAGGGCATTCATCACCTGGCGCTTGCCGTTCCCGATCTGCGGGAAGCCCTTCGGAAGCTGGAAAAGGATGGCTTGCGCCTGATCGACCGGGAACCACGGGTGGGCGCCGGTAAAGAACGTATTGCTTTTCTATACCCCGCGAGTACCGCAGGTGTGCTCATCGAGTTGATGGAGGAAGCATGAAGCTGGGCAAGTTCGACCTCCACGTCATTTCCGATGGGACCTTCCGGCTTGATGGCGGGCAGATGTTCGGGGTCGTCCCCAAGGTTTTGTGGGAAAAGAAAATCCCCGCCGATGCGCTCAACCGCATTCCTCTAAGCCTCACTTGTCTTCTGCTCCAAGACGGCCGGAAGAACATCCTGGTTGAAACCGGCATCGGAGACAAATTCGACGCGAAGTTCCGGGAGATTTACGGTGTGGATCATTCCACGACGGTGCCCGGCGAACTCCAGAGGCTGGGGCTTGAGTCCGAGGATATCGACATCGTCATTAACACGCACCTGCACTTTGACCATTGCGGATGGAACACTCGCCGCCAGGACGGGAAGCTTGTGCCCACTTTCTCCCGCGCCCGGTATTTCGTGCAACGGGGCGAATGGGAACATGCTCAGCATCCCACGGAGCGTGATCGCGCCAGCTACGTGGAGGGATTCTTTGCGGCAACGGAAGCTCAGACCGAACTTCTCGACGGGGACGCGGAGATTGTCCCGGGGGTACGCGTGGAAGTTGTCTCAGGCCACACCCGAAATCTGCAGTGCGTGCGCGTGGAATCGGAAGGCAAGACGGCTTTCTTTATTTCGGACCTCGTCCCCACCCGCGCCCACCTTCCGTACCCTTGGGTAATGAGCTTCGACCTTTACCCTCTGGAAACCTTGGAGAACAAGAAACGCCTTTTGCCGGAGCTGGCGGCGGCGGAGGCGTTGGTGATCTTCCCCCATGACCCTTGCGTTCCGTGGGCGAGCTTGGTAGAAATTGACGGCAGGATTGCCGCACGGCCGGTGGAGTGAACGGCCAGAACCCGATCCTGCGAACTCATTCACAGGCTGGACCGATTCATCAGCAAACCGATAGAGGAGGATGTTTGGCCAAAGCACAAATAGGAGTTATCGGCGGCAGTGGTCTTTATCACATGCCAGGCCTGGAGCGGGTTCGCGAGGTGCGAATTGCCACGCCGTTTGGAAAGCCCTCGGACGCTTATGTCCTCGGCGTCCTGGAGGGCCGGCCAGTCGCTTTTCTCGCCCGGCATGGACGCGGGCACCTCCTCGCGCCCACGGAAATCAACTTCCGCGCCAATATTTATGGCTTCAAGAAATTGGGAGTGGAGCGCATCATTTCCGTCAGCGCCGTGGGCTCGCTGCGCGAAGATTTTTACCCCATGGACATGGCGCTGCCCACACAATTCTTCGACCGCACGCGCCAGAGGGCTTCGACCTTTTTCGGGGGCGGCTTGGTGGCGCACATCGGGTTTGATACACCCGTATGCCCTACGGTGGTTGAGGTGTTGCGTCAGGCGAGCGCGGGCCTGGACCTCCCCTGCCACAAAGACGCCACATATGTTTGCATGGAGGGCCCGGCCTTTTCCACTCTGGCCGAATCGAATCTTTACCGCTCCTGGGGGATGGATGTCATCGGCATGACCAGCCTGCAGGAAGCCAAGCTGGCGCGCGAAGCGGAAATCTGTTACGCCACACTGGCGATGGTTACCGACTACGATTGCTGGCATCCGAACCACGCGGCCGTTACGGTCAAGCAAATCCTCGAGTACTTGGCGCGGAACGTGGAGAATTCGCAGAAGATCGTGCGGCAGGCCGTGCGGGCTCTGCCTGCGGAACGGAATTGCCGGTGTGCTTCGGCACTGGCTCACGCCATCATTACGGATCGCAAGAAGATTCCGGCGGTGGCAAAGAAGAAGCTGGCGCTGCTGGTGGGAAAGTACCTGAAGTAGGCGCGCTACACTTGTGGCAGGGGTTGGCCTAATCAAGGCCAGCCACAGGAACGGTGCACTGCGCCGGACCTGGCGCGGCCATCCTGGCCGTTCGCATGGGCAGGGGACCCCCGTCACGCCGGTACGCGGACTGTGGCCGCCATGCACCCGGCCCATCAATCCTGTCTCACGAGGTCAACGATTCCCTATGTCTCTCTTGGTAGTTGGTTCTATTGCCTTCGATTCGATACAAACTCCCTACGGCCAGGTGGAGGAAATTCTGGGAGGGTCCGCAACGTTTTTCTCCGTCACGGCGAGCTGGTTCACCCCCGTGCGCGTGGTCGCGGTGGTCGGTGACGACTTCGGCGAAGAGCACTTCCGGGTTTTTCGCGAGCGCTGCATCGACACGCAGGGAGTCGAACGCGTCCCCGGGCGGACGTTTCGCTGGAAAGGCGAGTACGTGGGCGACATGAACCAGGCTCACACTCTCGACACGCAGCTCAACGTCTTCGAAAAGTTCGTGCCCAAGATCCCCGCGTCTTACCTCGAAACGGAGTTCCTGTTTCTTGGCAATATCGATCCGGTGCTGCAGCTCAACGTTCGCCGCGCGCTTCCCAAGATTCGTGCCAGCGCCCTGGACACCATGAACTATTGGATCAAGGGTATGCCGGAGGAATTGGCGAAGGTGCTGGCCAGCGTGGAGATTCTGGTCATTAACGAAGGCGAAGCCAGGATGCTTTCCGGACATAACAACCTGAAGAAGGCGGCCGAGAGTATCCGGAAACTGGGCCCGCGCTTTGTGGTGATCAAGCGCGGCGAGCATGGCGCGACACTCTTCAGCCCGGAATCCATCTTCACCGCGCCGGCCTATCTGCTGGACGAAGTGCATGACCCGACCGGAGCGGGTGACACGTTCGCGGGTGGCTTCATAGGTCATCTGGCGCGGACCGGGGACCTGTCTGATGCCAACCTGCGCCGCGCCGTGGTGTATGGTTCGGTGATGGGGAGCTTTGCCGTGGAAGAATTCGGGTTGCGCCGTCTCCTGCGCTTGACGCCGGGTGAAATTGAGGCGCGCTATCGCGAAATCAAGAGTCTGACGCATTTTGATGCATGATTTTATAAGTGATGCCAAGGAAGCTCACCTTGAACCCTGGCGCGTACCGGCCGCAGTGCANNTTTGTGCGCCCCTGGCCCAGAATGATTTCCTTTGGCGCACCGGCTTAGCCGGCAGCCTTGTTTCCTCGACGGCGTTTGGGGTGGCGGCTTATTTCCTGTTCCGGCTCGGTGCGGAAATCAATCGTAACGTGGCTGCGGGGTTCGTGGCTCTCGCCGGCGCCTTGCTGTGTCCGAACCTTTTGTACCTGGCCAGCACGCCGCTCACCGAACCCCTCGCGCTCCTATGGTCGGTGCTGGTCGCCTATGCGCTGTTCCGTTACTCACAATCAGGCTCCTGGAGAACGCTCGGGGGGGCGGCGGCCGCCGCGTTTCTGGGAACGCTCACNNTTTGTGTTCTGCATTCGCCGGGAGCCTTGGGGGAAACGCTTCTGGCGCGCGGCGTTCTTCGCCGGGGTCGCCGGCGCAGGGCCCCTCCTGTGGGCTCTTCATAACGCTTATCGCTTCCACAATCCCCTGGAATTCTACAATGGACCTTTCTCGGCGCAGGCGATCTATGCCCACCAGTTGGCTACTACGGCTTTTCCCTATCCAACCGCCGGGAGCCTGCTGCTTTCGGCACGCTACTATCTTGAAGACCTTAAACTCGTCCTCGGAGTCTGGGCTCTGGAGCTAGCCGTTCTGGGCTTGGTGGCCTGGTGTGCAAGTCGTCGGGAGTTCAGGCGCGGCGCCGTGGCCCTCCTCTTCATTGTTCCTCTGCCGTTCTATATCCAGGCCCTGGCATATGCGGGGGTCCCGCTTTACGTGCCAACCCTCTTCCCGCAAACCTATTACAACCTGCGCTACGGGCTGGAAATGCTTCCGGCTGTCGCTCTGTATCCGTCCTTCGTGTTGTCCCCTCGTTTGGGGAAAAAGCTTCGTATGGGATTGCTGGTGGTCTTCCTGTTTCTGTTGGGACGGCAGTTCCTGGCCTTGGCCTCTGCCGGCCCCGAGGAACTGGCGGTCACGAAGGAAGGGATACTGAATACGCCTTGCCGGTCCGAGCGGCAACAGGCTATTATCAAGTTCTTCCGCGGTGGCTATGACGGGCAACTGATACTCGTCGCTGTGGGGAAGTGGCCCTGTGTGATGCCCGCGGTCGGCATCCCCTTCCGAAACACTCTTTCAGAGGCAAACCACAAATACTGGATCAGGATGCGCACGGAGCCGGAGAAATGGGTGGAATGGATTATTCGAGGCAGCGGCGACAGCGT